>JABGVY010000424.1 GCA_018645845.1 Gammaproteobacteria bacterium
AATGGTGTTGCCAGCAAGGCCTTCGCGAATTGATTTAACGATGGGTATACCACCCGCTACAGCAGCTTCATAGTGAACCGAAACACCTGCTTGTTCAGCTGCCGAGAACACCTCATCGCCATGCAACGCTATTAAAGCCTTATTCGCGGTAACAATATGTTTACCGTTCGAAATAGCCTGCATGACGAGGTCCTTCGCGACATCTGTGCCACCGACCAGCTCGACCAATACATCAACATCGGGGTTATTCGCCACCTCGAAGATATCTCGGGTAACGTTGGTAGAACTAAGATCACAATCGGGATGATCACGACGACAACCAACCTGCGAGAGAATAATGTTCCGCCCAACCTTCCGTTCAATGTCAGCTCGATTGCTTTCAAGTAAATTGAATAAACCGGAACCGACTGTACCTAAACCACAAATTCCAATACGCAAACTATGACTCCATTGACTAGTTCTTGAACATCCTGCGAATACCGCGAAGGGCCTGTCGCGTTCGATGCTCATTCTCGATCAGGGCGAATCGTACATGGTCGTCTCCGTACTGACCAAATCCGACACCCGGTGAAACCGCAACCCTCGCCTCTTTCAGAAGCTGCTTGCTGAATTCAAGCGAACCCAGGTGTTCAAATTGAGGTGGGATTTTCGCCCAGACAAACATCGTCGCCTTGGGCGGGGTAACCTCCCAACCAATGGAGTTTAACCCCTCACACAACACATCCCGGCGTTTTCTGTACATCTCGCGAATTTCTGCGACACAGCTCTGGTCTCCCTCTAAAGCGGTGATCGCTGCCACCTGCACCGGGGTAAACATGCCATAATCCAGATAGGACTTGATTCGCCCCAGGGCACCAACCAGCGTTGGATTGCCGACACAAAACCCAATTCTCCACCCGGGCATATTGTAACTCTTTGACATGGTAAAGAATTCAACAGCTATATCTTTCGCGCCCGGCACCTGAAGGATGCTCGGCGCTTCATAGCCGTCAAAAGTGATATCGGCGTAAGCTAGATCCTGCACCACCCAGATACTGTGTTCCTTTGCCATTTTGATCACCTTCTCGAAGAACTCCAGGTCGACACATTCGGTCGTTGGATTCCCAGGAAAGTTGATCACAAGTACTTTGGGCTTCGGCCAGGTATTAACAATCGCCTTCTCCAGTTCTTCGAAGAAATCCAGATCTTGGGTCAGAGGAACATGTCTGACGTCCGCATCCGCGATAACAAATCCATAAGGGTGCACCGGATAAGACGGATTCGGAACAAGGACGGTGTCTCCCGGCCCAAGCACTGCCATCGCAAGATGAGCAATGCCTTCCTTGGAACCAAGCGTGACAATGGCTTCTGATTCCGGATCAAGATCAACATCAAACCTTTTTTTGTACCAGTCACTGATAGCCTTTCTCAGGCGGGGAATACCCTTGGACTGAGAATAGCGATGGGTGTCTCCCCGTTGCACGGTTTCTACCAGCTTATCGACAATGTGTTGGGGGGTTGGCTGGTCAGGATTCCCCATACCAAAATCGATGATGTCCTCCCCACGCGCGCGCGCTTCCCGCTTCAACTGATCTGTAATACTGAAGATATAGGGAGGTAAACGTCTAATTCGCGGAAAATCGTCCATTAAAAGGTCTTCTTTCTAAAAAGCATCCATAAAAAAGCCGGGCCTGCACCAGAGTGCAGACCCGGCACTCATTCGGGGGTCTAAATTACCGCTGCTGCAGCGGTTGCTGTCGTCATGGCAATCGCCAACCTATATGTGCACGCAGCCATTGCAGTAACTGCAATGGGTGGAACGCTTGTAGGAAGTTGAACGACCACGCTGGTTGCCCGATTGTCTAATTTCCCGACATCTTACCTAAGTCGCGCACTCAGGTCACGCGCCCAGTGCTTCCCGCTCGCTGGCCTCTTGGCTCTGGCACATAGAAATAAACCAGCGTCGCCCCAACAACCAGAAAGAAGATGGCAGCAATAAAAACAGATTCGTATCCATACCAGGTCGCCATAGCACCACCCAGAAGAGGACCGATTGATCCTGCGACCTGGGCTACGGTGTTAGCAATCGCAATTCTGGCCGGCCGGTTATCCCTGTCCCCGAACTCCAGCACGATACTCCGGGAAGAGTTTTCAAACCCCTGGGACGCGGCACCGATACCAGCAAACACGACTACTGTCATGCCATAGGTGGGTGCTAGCAAAAGCATCGCTGACGCCAGGACCCACAACGTGGTAGACAGCAGAAAGACGAGTCTGAACCCCCGCGCATCCGCAATCGCACCCCAGACCAGGTTAGACACTGTACCGGCCATGGTGAAAGCAAAAGTAATAATGCCAAGAGTCACCCCCGACAGACCAATGCTGTTACCCGCATACAGGATATAAAATGGCATCGCCATCCTTCCCATCGTCGCTATTGCTCGCGCCACAAAGTATCGAGTAAATGCACGGTCCTTCTGCAGCAACTCTGGCACTTCCTTGAGCTGCTCCCACAAAGACACCTGCCGACGAACAGTCGGTGGCTGGGGTTCCCGCACCGCAATCAGCGAAACCAAGCCAATGGTTGTCAGCACAAACGCCAGGATAAAGGTGAGCGAGTACCCGGTGACCGAGGACTCTTCTCCAATCAGGTAGGTACCTCCAAGGTAGGCGACCGACGCAGATGTTATGCCCGCCAGAAAATTCCGCAACCCGGTTAATCGGCCACGTTTGGAAACCGGAATCACTTTTGACATCAGGAAGTTAAAAATTACTCCCTGCATTCCTTCAAACACGCCAAACAGTCCCATCAGGCAGATAATGGCAATCAAAGTGCCCTGCTCGCCCAGCAACAGCCCGGCAACGCCCATCAAAAGTACGCAGAACCTCATCGCCGCCCCCACCATAAACCCAATGGGCAGGACTCTCCGTCGGTGCGAGATCAGGTTGGCGCCAACCATGGGAGTCAGCATCTGACCGAAGCCCTGAAGAGACAAAGCCAGGCCAACGATAAGATTGGAACCACCCGAGAGCATTAAAAGATAGGCCGGAATGAAGGTCGGCGCGTTAATAAAACGAAAACCCGTTTGCCCCAGCATTCCGTGCACCAGATGGGCGAAGAAATTTCGCGTCAGGTTTCGCTGTACAAAGATTTCATAGCGCTGCTCGGCGTGTCGATCGGCGCGTGATGATTCACTCATGTGGCGGTGAGTTCTGGGGTGAGTTTTGAGGTCGCAAGTTCCAGGATCGAATTATCCGACTCCGATCCCAGACGGCGGGTGAAAACCTAGTTTATTCCTAGTCGGCGGGCCATATCCACTGCAGGCAGATACCCTGCCTGGAGAGTGCCGTCCTCGTACACCACCGCTGGTGTTCCGGTGACACCAAAAGCACCACCCATCGCATAGTGCTCTTGCACCGGGTTTGCACAGGTCTTCATCTCGATGTCTTTGCCTGCTTTCGAGTTCGTCATAGCCTTTTGTGGATCGTCAGCACACCATACCGCCACAGCCTTGTCATAAGAACCTGAGCCAACGCCCGCTCGTGGATAGGCAAGATACCTTACGGCGACCCCTAATTGGTTAAGCTCAGGGACTTCCTGATGAAGCTTCCGGCAATAGCCACAGTCGATATCCGTGAACACTGTAATCGTTGCCTTGGTAAGTTCCGGACGTGGCGAGAACACCACCATGTCAGATTCATTCAGGCTCGCCAGCAGTTGTTTACGTTGTTTGGTTCGGCTTTGCTCTGTGGAGTTGACGAATCCAGACGGCTCAATAAAGAACAAGTCACCGGCAATAAAATAGTCCGCGGTCTCATTCATATAGAGAATCATGCCACCCTGCATCAGGACTTCAAAATATCCTTCCAGGACACTTCGCTTAACCCCCACTACGGGAAAATCCGGCCTGGTCAGCAGCAGTCTCTCTCTCGCTTCGGCAGCAGTCAGAGGAACAGGAACATCAGTCGCTACTGCCGCTATGGGAAGTGCCAACAATGCAATTATAAGAAATCTAGTAAGAGCCATAACTCCCCCGGTTCAGAAAAAACAGCGTTACTTTGCATTAAGAGCCTCTAGTCTGCAACGAAAGGTTACGCCAGCGGCCCGATTATCCGCGTGGATGGTGCCTCTCATGGAGTTCTTTCATTCGATGCTGGGCGACGTGCGTGTAAATTTGGGTTGTAGATAAGTCAGAATGGCCCAGCAACAGCTGTACGACGCGCAGATCCGCGCCGTGATTCAGCAAATGGGTTGCAAAAGCATGCCGCAGGGTGTGGGGCGATAGCTTCTTCTGAATGCCCGCGGTCTGCGCATGAGCCTTGATTCGGTACCAGAAAGCCTGCCGCGTCATCGCAACGCCTCTATTGCTAGGAAAGACGCAGTTCTGGGCAAGATTTTTTTTAAGCAGTTCAAGCCGCGCTTCGGCCAGGT
Organism: Gammaproteobacteria bacterium; assembly: GCA_018645845.1. GTDB lineage: Bacteria > Pseudomonadota > Gammaproteobacteria > Pseudomonadales > Azotimanducaceae > UBA9659. The sequence goes on from JABGVY010000424.1 coordinate 4,412, forward strand.
AGCGGCTAACCCAGACGATAGATTCTTCACCCATTGGCACGAGCCGTTCCTTCGAGCCCTTTCCCACGATTCGTATAACGCCCTGGCGAAGGTTGATTTCACTGAGCTGAAGGTTAGTGAGTTCGCTGACTCGAAGCCCGCACGCATACAGAACTTCCAGCATCGTTCGATCACGCACACCCATGGATGTGTTGGTATCCGGCGCCGCAAGCAGACGTTCAACGTCCTGCTCCGTTAGCGTTTCCGGCAGCGGACGACCGAGCTTCGGGTTTTCTACCCGAAGTGTCGGATCATCACTCAGCATTTTCTCTCGCAGCAGGTAACGATACAGAGCACGAAGGCAGGAGAGACATCGAGCTGTCGATCGAGCCTTTAGTCCCTTGCCCATTCTGTATGACAGGTACTGAAGTATATCTTCACGACGGATGGCGATGATCGATTTGGCCTGCCTCTGCGCCCAGTCGCCAAACTTCTCGAGATCACCTCTATAAGCCTTGAGGGTGTTATCGCTCAAGCCTTTCTCTAACCATAGCGCATCAAGGAATCGATCGATAAGCGCCTGGTCGGATGCGGTGGTCATAACGCTATCTTACTCCTAAAACAAAAAAGCCCGGATAAACCGGGCTTTTCTTGCTAAGGCGGCTCTAATTGAGCTTCTCTTTGATTCGAGCCGCTCGACCACTGAGCTCTCGAAGATAGTAAAGCTTCGCCTGCCGAACGTCACCGCGACGTTTCACCGTCACGCTGTCTATCTGTCGGCTATGTGTCTGGAAAGTTCGCTCTACGCCAACCCCATGTGAAATCTTACGTACCGTAAATGCAGAATTCAGACCGCGATTACGCTTACCGATCACGACGCCTTCATAGGCCTGAAGTCGTTCCCGATCACCTTCACGAACCCGCACCTGCACAACAACAGTATCGCCACTACCGAACTCGGGAAGATCTGATTTCATCTGCTCGTTTTCGATGTGTTCCAAAATTTTATTCTTGCTCATTTCTCGTTCCTTCAAGTCTCGCGTTTCGCAAGGTACTCATCTAGTAGTTGTTTCTCTTCTTCTGTCAACGTCCTGGCTGTTATCAGGTCAGGACGCTTTTTATACGTTCTTCCAAGTGACTGCATCTTTCGCCAACGTGCGATCTGACCATGATCGCCACTCATCAGTACCTCCGGCACTGTCAAACCATCTTCGGTTTCCGGCCTCGTGTACTGAGGGTAGTCCAGCAGACCATTCGAAAATGAATCCTGCTCAACTGAGTCTGCATCACCCACCGCACCCGGCAGTAGCCGGGTTACACCATCTATTAGTAGCATGGCCGGTAACTCTCCACCACTGGCAACAAAGTCACCGATGGACACTTCCATATCAATAACCGATTCAATTAACCGCTCATCGATACCTTCATATCTTCCTGCTACCAGGATCACTTCCGGGAGCATCGCCAACCTCGCCAGATCAGCCTGGTCAAGCGGCTTTCCCTGCGGCGACAGATAGATCACCGGGCACTGCCCCTGGGCTTTATTTTTCGCCGCATTTATTGCGTCTTTTAGCGGCTGGACCTTCATCAGCATGCCCGGGCCGCCACCATAAGGCTTGTCGTCTACCGTACGGTGTTTATCTTCTGTAAACTCACGAGGGTTCCAAACTTCCAGAGCGAGCAATCCTTTTTCGACCGCCCTTCGAGAGATACCGTAGTCCGTGACGGCCTTAAACATCTCAGGGAATAACGACACGACACCGATCCACATGACGCTACCCTTTCTCTCTAACTCGTAATCTGAATCCCAATCCCTTTTAACTGCTAGTAGTCCGAATCCCAGTCTACTGTCACAATGCCGGTTTCCTGGTCTACCTGCTTTACAACCTCACCCTCTACATAGGGGATCAGTCTCTGTTCCTTATCGATGCTGTCATCGGTAGGTTCAACTACCATGACGTCATTAGCACCGGTCTCTAACATGTGGTCAATCTGTCCGAGAACCTCGCCACCGCTGTTCCTAACTGCCAACCCTTCGAGCTGAAACCAGTAGAACGCTCCTTCTTCAAGGTCTGGCATCGTATCAATGCCGACATGAACCTCGTACCCGATCAGATCCTCTGCACGATCCCGGGTGTCAACCCCCTCAAGTTGGACAATAAGCCGTTTACCGCTGGCTTGCCCCTCCTTGACCGTGATTTCTTTTTCGGCTCCACCCTTACGGAGTATCCAGGGCGAGTAATCAAGAATTGCTTCCAGCGGGTCGGTGTAAGAAAAGACTTTGACCCAACCCTTTAACCCGTGGGTGCCATTAATACTGCCCAGACGTATTTCATTCACATCTGGCATTCACGTATTAGGTTATGCAGCTTCTTCGCTACTTTTGCCCGCTGTTGCCTTGCGGTAATCCTTGACCACTTTTCTTACTCGGTCCGACATCTGCGCGCCTTGTCGTACCCAGTAATCGACCCGTTCCAGATCAATCCGGGTGCCTTCTGACGCACCACGGGCGAGTGGGTTGAAAAACCCCAATCGCTCAATGAATCGACCATCTCGAGATACACGGCTATCAGCCACGTGAACGTGATAGAACGGGCGCTTCTTGCTACCACCTCTCGCCAAGCGAATAGTGACCATCTAATTGTTTTCCTTTAAAGATTAGTGTTTCGAAGCCCTGCGGGTCCTCGAAAGGGTGCGTATTGTACGGCAAAGACCCCGGAAATAAAATAGCTCGTGACTTTACAACCAACCCGGGCATCAAAACTCATAAGTTATTGTTTACTAACATCTATTTCCATTATCTACCCGGGAATCCACCACCCGGCGGCTGCATCATGCCTCCCATACCTCGCATCATGTTGCTCATCCCGCCTTTTTTGCCCAGCTTCTTCATCATCTTCTGCATCTG
>JABGVY010000584.1 GCA_018645845.1 Gammaproteobacteria bacterium
CTTCGCGTAGCACTGTCTGGTCTGACCATGGCAGAAAAGTTCCGTGATGATGGTCGTGACGTACTGTTCTTCGTTGACAATATTTACAGATATACACTAGCGGGTACGGAAGTATCAGCGCTATTAGGTCGTATGCCATCAGCTGTAGGCTATCAGCCCACGCTGGCGGAAGAGATGGGAGTTCTTCAGGAACGAATTACTACAACGAAATCCGGTTCTATTACCTCCATTCAGGCGGTCTACGTACCTGCCGATGACCTGACTGACCCTTCCCCGGCAACGACATTTGCTCACCTTGATTCAACGGTGACTCTGTCCCGAGATATTGCTTCACTGGGCATCTATCCAGCGGTAGACCCGCTTGACTCAACGTCAAGATTACTTGATCCACTAGTGGTTGGTGATGAACATTACAACGTCGCAGAAGGTGTTAAGAGTATCTTGCAGCGATACAAGGAACTTAAGGACATTATTGCGATCCTGGGCATGGATGAGTTGTCAGAAGAAGACAAACTGACTGTTTACCGGGCTCGGAAAGTCAGCCAGTTTTTCTCTCAGCCAATGCACGTTGCAGAAGTGTTCACCGGTCAGCCTGGTGTCTACGTGTCTCTTGCAGATACCATTCGAAGTTTCAAAGGTATTATGGATGGCGAATATGATGACTTGCCAGAAGCGTCATTTAGTATGGTCGGCAGTATCGAACAGGCCATCGAAAAAGCCAAAACACTATAGGTAACTAAATGGCTTCTACAGTTTTTTGTAGCATCGTTAGCGCAGAGCAAGAAATCTTTGCCGGACAGGTAGAGATGGTCGTTGCATCTGGCACCATTGGCGAGTTGGGTATTTTACCGGGTCACACACCTCTGTTGTCCGGGGTGAAGCCCGGCCCCGTTAGGTTAATCCTTGAGGGTGGTGAAGAACAAATCTTCTTTGCGTCGGGCGGTTTCATTGAAGTTCAGCCAACTTCAATCACTATTCTCGCAGATACGGCTATGCGTGCCGACGATCTTGACGAAGCGGAGGCGCTGGAGGCGAAGAAGAAAGCAGAACTGGAGCTATCAGGCCAGAAATCGGATATCGACTTTGCACGTATTACCGCCGATCTACAGGAACAAGCAGCAATGCTGCGAACGATTCAGAAGGTTCGCAACAAAAAACACTAGGCTGTTTTTAGTCGGCTATTTAGCGCTTAGGGTTTTTTTTTCAATTGCCCTGAGGTTGCGCGCCGAGCACTGTCATCTCGGCTGGGATGGCGCTGGCATCAATAGAATGGCATCAATAAAATGACACGAGGTGGCCTTGGCCACCTTTTTTGTGTCCGTTTAGAATACTTTTTTTAAGGTAAGCTTGTGCAATGACTCAATCCCTTGAAGTATGCATCCTGGCCGCGGGCGTCGGCAGCCGTATGTGCTCGGACAAGCCGAAGGTATTACAGACCTTGGCAGGAAAACCCTTACTTGAACATTTACTTGAAACGGTAAGCAGCTTCTCTCCCACCAGCGTTCATGTTGTCGTAGGGCAAGGCTCTGAAGAAGTTAAGGCCAAATTTGCCGACCGAACAGATATCAAGTGGGTTTACCAGGCCGAGCGAAAAGGCACTGGCCATGCCATGCAACAGGCGGCGCCCGATATTGATCCAGAGTCACGGGTATTGATTCTCTTAGGTGACGCTCCACTTGTTAAAAGAACGACACTTGATGAGCTGACCTCGGTTGACGCAGATCTTACGGTGCTTACGGTCGACATGGAGGAGCCATATAACTACGGGCGTATCCTGAGGGAAGATGAGCGAGTGACAGAGATCATTGAAGAAAAAGACGCTAACGAGCGGCAGCGATCAATCAGGGAAATCAACTCAGGTGTCATGGTCGCCGACGGTAGGAAGCTAGTGTCCTGGCTTAAGCAGCTAACGGATGACAATGCTCAGAAGGAGTTTTTGCTCACAGATATTGTTCGTTATGCCAACAGCGAAGGGTCGATCGTTAAGGCCTACAAAACGGATGACCCGTTTGAAGTGACGGGTATCAATACATTCTCGCAATTAGCGGGGCTGGAGAGAGCATTGCAGCACAAAACAGCGCAACAACTAATGGGCCGGGGCGTTCAGCTGATGGATCCTGCACGGATTGATGTGCGCGGCAATTTGGTGGTGGGTCGTGGCGTCTCGATCGACATCAACGCTATTTTTGAAGGTGAAGTAACCATCGGCGATGATGTCACCATTGGCCCCAATTGTGTGATCAAGGATAGTCAAGTTGGTACTGGCTCGGTCATAAAAGCGAATTCTATGCTTGAGCAGGCCTTAGTAGGGGAGCGTTGTTCAGTGGGGCCTTTTGCTCGACTCCGGCCCGGCGCTGAACTGGAAGACGAGGTGGCTGTTGGCAATTTCGTCGAGATAAAGAAAAGTAAGCTAGGTAAAGGCAGTAAAGCCAGTCATCTCACCTACCTGGGGGATTCGAGCATCGGTGCGGATGTTAATATTGGTGCCGGAACAATCACCTGCAACTACGATGGCGTGAATAAACACCAAACCTGTATTGGTGATGGTGCGTTTATTGGATCCAATTCGTCGCTGGTTGCCCCGGTGAGCATTGGCGCGGGCGCAACCGTTGGTGCTGGTTCAACAATCACCAAGGATGTTGAAGCAAATGAGCTTGCCCTTGGTCGTGGCAAGCAGAAATCAATTGCCAACTGGCGACGACCAGAGAAGAAGTAGGAGATACGATGTGTGGAATAGTCGGCGCTGTTGCGCAGCGAGAAGTTAGTGAGATTCTTCTTGAGGGCCTAAGACGGCTTGAATACCGGGGTTACGACTCTGCCGGTATTGCCATGTTGAAGCACGAGGGTAAACTCCAGCGCATAAGAAGGCAGGGAAAGGTCTCGGAATTAAGTGAGGCCTGCCGTGAAACCCCTCCCGTTGGAAGGACTGGAATCGCTCACACAAGATGGGCAACTCACGGTGAACCCAGTGAGCTAAATGCCCACCCCCATGCATCGGGTAGGATTGCGGTCGTTCACAACGGGATCATTGAAAACCATGAATCGCTGAGAGAAAGCCTGACTAAAAAAGGTTATGTGTTCGAGTCTGCGACTGATACCGAAGTGATTGCGCACCTGTTACATCACGAACTGAAGACCTCCTCCGATCTGCGAGCTGCGATGGATCGAACGCTCGATCAACTGGAAGGTGCTTACGCTGTTGCTGTCATTGATGAGAATCATCCTGGTAGAGTGATGGCGGCCCGGCTGGGTAGCCCGCTGGTCGTCGGCCTTGGCATCGGTGAAAACTATATCGCTTCTGATCCCCAGGCTTTGCGACCCGTCACGGACAGGTTCATTTTTCTGGAAGAAGGAGAGCTGGTCGAAATCACCGCCGCTGAAGTCTCCATCTTTGGGCATAACAAGGATGTTGTTGAAAGTCGCGCAGTGACGCTGGACGAGCGACGCGATGGGGCGGATAAGGGTAACTACCGTCATTACATGCAGAAGGAAATCTTTGAACAACCTGCGGCGATCGAGCGGACCCTTGCGGGGCGCGTAAGTGATAAGCATGTCTTGACGCATGCATTCGGTATCGCAGCAGAATCAGTCTTTCGGGAAGTTGGAGCTGTGCAGATTGTTGCCTGCGGCAGCAGTTACTACACCGGCCTGGTAGCGAAGTACTGGTTCGAAGAGTATGCCGGTATTCCCTGCCAGGTCGAAGTAGCGAGCGAGCTCCGTTATCGAAAAACAGCGGTGCTCCCAAAGACGTTGCTGGTGACGATATCCCAGTCCGGTGAAACCGCTGATACGCTGGCGGCACTGCGCGATGCCAAAGATAAGAACTACATTGCCAGCCTTTGTCTGTGTAATGTTCCTAATAGCTCTATGGTCAGAGAGAGCGATCTGTCGTTAATGCTGGAAGCCGGTATAGAGATCTGCGTGGCGTCAACGAAAGCCTTCACCAACCAGCTGGTTGATTTGTTGCTGCTTGTAGGGGCAATAGGCCAGTACAATGACCTTGATGAGGCCGGCCACTGTGAACTGGTGGAAGCGTTAAAGGCCCTGCCGGATGTTGTGAAGTCGACGCTAAAACTTGATGACCAGATCTGTCATATTGCCGAAAAATTTGTTGAAAAAGACCATGCACTTTTCCTGGGACGCGGCAGCCATTATCCCATTGCGCTTGAAGGAGCGCTGAAGCTGAAAGAGATCTCTTATATCCATGCGGAGGGATACCCCGCGGGTGAGTTAAAACATGGCCCACTTGCCCTGGTTGATGATGATATGCCGGTGGTCGCAGTAGCACCAGGGGATGAACTGATTGAGAAACTTAAATCAAACCTGGAAGAAGTCCGGGCCAGGGGTGCTGAGCTTATTGTATTTGCAGACGAAGATGTCACCTTAAGGGACGATGAACGCGTCACAGTGCTAAAGGTTCCTGCATGCGCCGCTATGATATCTCCCATCGTTTACACCATCCCCGTGCAGCTATTGGCCTATCATGTCGCCGTTTATAAAGGCACGGACGTTGACCAGCCACGAAACCTGGCCAAATCGGTGACTGTCGAATAACTATGGATGTTTCCCATCTCCTTGATTCTCTGAATGAGCGGCAACGCGAGGCTGTCGCTGCACCTCCTGGTAGCTCCCTTATTCTAGCGGGCGCTGGTAGTGGCAAAACCCGTGTACTAATCCACAGAATTGCCTGGCTGATCCAGAAAGAAGCGCTGTCGCCTTACAGCATTTTAGCGGTTACCTTTACCAACAAGGCGGCGGCAGAAATGCGAGCCAGACTCGAACAACTGCTCGCCATCCCAGTGAGAGGCATGTGGGTAGGGACCTTTCATGGTATTGCGCACCGCTTGCTAAGAGCCCATCACCGCGAGGCGGGTCTGCCTCAAAATTTCCAGATTCTGGATGCTGATGACCAGCTTCGACTGGTCAAACGAGTGATGATCAGCCTTGATGTCGATGAGAAGAAATGGCCTGCCAGGCAAGCCCTATGGTGGATCAATGGCCAGAAAGATGAAGGCCTTCGGCCCTCCAGTATTGAGGATTATGGTGACTTATATCTGAAAACCCATCTGGCAATCTACCGTGCGTACGAAGAGGCCTGCCAGCGCGGTGGTATGGTGGATTTTGCCGAACTTTTGTTGCGAGCTCACGAACTCTGGCTTAAAAACCCAGTGGTCCTGAAGCACTACCAGGATCGTTTTGCCGCCCTGCTGGTTGACGAGTTCCAGGACACCAACACCATTCAATATGCTTGGCTCCGGGTCCTTGCTGGCAATAGAGATAACCTGATGGTCGTGGGTGATGATGACCAGTCTATTTACGGTTGGCGGGGCGCGAAAATTGAGAATATCCAGCAGTTCACTAAAGATTTTTCGAATGCTTCGACAGTCAGACTTGAGCAGAACTATCGGTCTACGTCGAACATCCTGACAGCAGCCAATGGATTGATTGACCAGAATACGAGCCGTCTGGGGAAAGAACTTTGGACCGACATGGGTGATGGTGATCCCATACAGTTATATGCGGGGTATAACGAGATTGATGAGGCGCGTTATATCGTCGAGCGGATAAAGTCCTGGTCGGATAGCGGCAACCTTTATGCCGAATCGGCTATCCTCTACCGATCCAACGCACAGTCGCGGGTATTGGAAGAAGCGTTGTTGCGGTCCCGGATGCCCTACCGTATTTACGGCGGGCAACGTTTTTTCGAACGGGTAGAGATTCGCAACGTCTTGGCTTACATGAGGTTGGTCAGTAGCCGGGATGCTGATGCGGCGTTTGAGCGAGTGGTCAATACGCCACCACGGGGGATCGGCGGGAAAAGTGTTGCAGAAATTAGAGTGCTCGCGAAGGCGGCGGGGATACCTTTGTGGCAGGCGGCAGAAAAAATTGTGGATGAAGGCCTGCTGACCGGACGAGCCAGGAAAGCCATCGCAGCATTTCTTTTGATGATTGAAAATCTCGACGAGCAGACGGCTGAAGCCGATCTGGGCGAACTGGTTGAAGTCGTTGTCGACGCGTCCGGGCTGAAAGATTATCACGCTAAAGAAGGCGGGGAGCGTGGCCAGGCCCGGGTCGAGAACATGGCTGAACTGGTAACTGCAGCAAAAACCTTTGACCCCTCTGTAGACTATATTTTTGACACCGATCCCGACGAGCAGGAGGTGCCCAATCTCTCTGTGCTGGATGAATTTTTGAGTCACGCTGCGCTTGAAGCAGGCGAAGGACAGGGCGATCCGGATCAGGATTGTGTCCAGCTGATGACCATGCACAGCGCCAAAGGTCTTGAGTTCCCTCTGGTGTTTCTTTCGGGCCTCGAAGACGGACTTTTTCCGCATATGATGTCTTTGGAAGAATCAGGAAGACTGGAAGAAGAGAGAAGGCTTTGTTATGTCGGTGTCACGCGAGCGATGAAACAGCTGTACCTGACCTACGCAGAATCTCGCCGTATCAACGGTAGCGAAACATTTAACCGGCCTTCCCGCTTTATCAGTGAGATGCCTGAAGAAGTGATAAAAGAAGTACGCCCGCAGAAATCGGTGGTTTACCCAAAATCAGCGCCCTCCCGAATTGCCAATGAAGTAATGGGTACAGATTTCAAAATCGGTCAACGAGTGGTTCACCAGAAATTTGGTGAAGGTGTTATCCTGAATTATGAGGGAGAAGGATCCTCGGCTCGTGTCCAGGTTAACTTTTCCGAAGGCAGCAAGTGGCTGGTAATGGGTTATGCTAACCTCGAGGCCATTGGATAGTCTTCCCACCACATAACTAGCGCCGTACGAGGCGCACCACAAAGTCCCGGAACAAAAACTTATGATGTTAAGAAATCTTACCCTTTCATTGCTGATCTTGCTTGGTTCTTGTGGAGGGACCCAAGAACCAGTCGCTACCGACAGTGCTGCACCTGCAGCGCCGCAGAAGATCTACGAATGGCGAATGGTGACGACCTGGCCAAAGAACCTTCCGGGCATGGGAATAGCCCCTGAAACGATGGCAAAGAAGATAAAGATCATGAGCAATGGAAGGCTCGATATCAAAGTTTACGGTGCGGGTGAGATCGTTCCTGCGCTAGAGGTCTTCGAGGCTGTATCCCAGGGTACAGTCCAGATGGGTCACGGTGCTGCTTACTACTGGAAAGGCAAAGTGCCTATCGCGCAGTTTTTCACAACGTTACCCTTTGGGCTGACAGCCCAGGAGATGAATGGGTGGTTGTTCCATGGCGGCGGTATGGAACTGTGGCGTGAGCTTTATGCGAAATACAACCTTGTACCTGTCGCGGGCGGGAATACGGGGGTTCAGATGGCGGGCTGGTTTAACAAGGAAATCAACTCCCTGGACGACCTCAAGGGTATGAAAATGCGTATTCCCGGGCTGGGTGGTGAGGTGTTTAGCCGCGCCGGTGGTACAGCCGTCAACCTGCCCGGCGGCGAGATATTTACGAGTATGCAAACTGGCGTCATTGATGCGACGGAATGGGTCGGGCCCTATAATGATCTCGCGTTCGGGCTTCACCAGGTGGCGAAGTATTACTATTACCCTGGCTGGCAGGAACCCGGTCCGAACCTTGAGCTGATTATAAACAAGGAAGCGTGGGACGCGCTCCCGTCTGATCTTCAAGCCATTGTTGAAAATGCATCATTGGCGGTCAGCGCTGATCTTCTGGCCGAATATACCGCTAGAAACAATGCGGCGCTTCGTGAGTTGGTCGACATACATGGCGTTCAGCTGCGTCAATTGCCAGCCGATGTACTCCTAGGAATTCGCAAGATTTCATACGCGATGACGGAAGAAATTGTTGACCCGAACGATGAGCTAGCGAAGAGAATCTATAATTCATACCAGACCTACCGTGATGGTGCCTTGTCGTACCACGAAATTTCGGAGCGAGCGTATATCAACGCCAGAGCGGCTGAATAGGTTTTACTGGTGTTAGCCTGGCGAGAATCAATTACTGACAGTGATAATGGTAGGTAACGTTTCCACAGGATATCGGATACCGAATGAGGAATAAGTGCCTCGCCGGCCGCAAATGAGCAAACGGATATGAGTGAGCAAAAAAAGCAATCGGAATCTTCCACTTATAACAATCCTTTCCTGCGACAGGATGCACCTCCGGTCATTGAAGACCCCTACTCGGTGCCGATTGAAGAGATTAATCCTATCGATGGACGGCTGTTCCAGATGGATATTCATGAGGCGCACTTTAAGCGCCTTCGGGAAGAAGATCCGGTTCATATGAACGAATTACCAAGCACCGGCCGCTATTGGTCA
>JABGVY010000425.1 GCA_018645845.1 Gammaproteobacteria bacterium
GATCGTCGACCAATCCATCAACCATTCCACCCAGGTTCTCACCGGATTGCTGGCATTTTACCACCGAAAGCAGGTGCTCTTCTTTGGCTTCCAACGTCCTTTGAGGCAAAATTTCGAACACTCCGTCGGAAAACATCACGATCGAATAGTTTTCCGGTAAATCCACATGGTGAACCTGGTACAAGGGCTCGGAATATAATCCAAGCGGTTGACCGCCAATTTCAAGAAACTTGGCACCCTGATCAAAGCACAGGATAGTACCCGGGAAATGCGCAGCGTTGCTGTATTCAAGAGAATTATTTTCCTCGTCGATAATGCCAAAAAACATCGTGACATGTTGTTCCAGTTTCCACTGCATAAGTTCAGCGTTGATCCAGCTTAAAATCTCAGCAGTGGATAGATACCGGCCAAACTCATCCAGCAATCTCCGCGACAAGCTTTTTAGCAAAACAGTAATGAACGCGCTGGAAGCACCATGGCCAGACACATCGGCGATATAAAAAGCGATCTTGCCATCAACCAACTCAAAATAGTCAATGAAATCACCGCTCATGATAAGAGAGGGGTAGAGTTGGTGGTTGAAAGTGATACCGCGAATGGACGTTGGCGAATCGGGCAACATGGCCTGTTGTACCCGAAAACCAGACCGCTGGTCCCGCTCTAGCCGTTGCAACATTGAAGAGGTCTCTTCAGATGCAGCGACGGCGGCTGCGTTGATATGACACTCCAGGTTATGCATAACGACATGGACCAACAGTTCTTTCTCTGCACCTACATAGTAGATGTAATCAGAGGCTCCGGCCTGAAGGTGCCCCCCCATTGCTTCTTCCGCGATATTGGTCGCGACCATGACAATAGTGACAAGCGGAAACTGCCGGTGAATTTTGTCAACAAGCGAAAGTGAAGAATGACCGGGCTCGTGGCTGAGCAGAATGAGATCAGGAAGATTGGAACGAATGAACGGTAGTGCGTTCGGATAATCGACAATAGTGACAGCGTTAAAGCCTCCCTCCGCAAGTCGAAGTCTCATTTCCTCGGTTTCCGCAGACTCCGAGATGATCAGCAACTGATGTTTATCGTCGCTCACAACACACTTTCAGTAATTCAGGCAATGCCCCTCCTACGCCTCAACTTGCAGGACTGGGCCATAATTCTACCCCTAAACCCTGTAATTACAACTGTTTAGAGGGCATTCCTTTTGTAGTAAATGACTAAAAGCACCTATCACCTTGTTGGTTATAATCTTTAGAAGTTGCTGCCCTCACGAAGCATTCACTTCAGAACTCATCGCCAAACAGATCATCTACCTGACCATCCTTCTCAAGAAATTCACGACGTTGTAAGTAGGCATCTCGGTAAAAGATGTATTTGTCACCAAACACCACGTCATCAACGGCTAACAGCTTGGCACGCACCGCCATCAACCTGAATGTCACCAGGCTATTACGGTGTGCCACGGGATAGTAATAACGAAGCGGATCCATTCTGTTATTACCCAGACGGCCAAAGATATCCCGAGTATCGCTCGGTCCCACCCCAGGAATAACAATATAGGGGCCTCGCGGCACACCCCACACGGCCAGAGTTTGTGAAAAATCCTCGTCATGATCGACAAGCCCCATTCGACTTGCCGGGTCAAAGAGTCCACCTACGCCAATGCTTGAGTTGACCAGCACTCTACCGAGATCACTTAGCGCCTGTTTCGGCTTGCCTTGCAAGGCATTGTTGATGATGTCACCAACATCTGAAAGGTTGCCAAAGAAATTGCGCACCGAGTGCCTGACCGGTGAGGGCAATACTTTCGTATAGGCTTTGGCTGCGGGTCTAATCAGCTTCGTGTCCACAAAGTCATTAAAGCCATGGACCTTGCGATTAATAGTCTCGAACCGATCTTCGCTGGCCGTTGTCACGCCCGAAAAGACCAATGCCAGCAACATCATCACCAGCCTCATCTGCGCTTCCCCATTACTGATTCCCACTCTTTGGTTAAACGTTTTTCTGATACCGGCATGGTAGTACCGATAGACTGTGCAAACAAAGAGATTCGATACTCCTCAAGCATCCATCGGAATTTCTCGAGTTTTTCCCTCGATTCGTCATCTGCCTGTTCATATCTGGACCACCACTGCCCGACGGCCTGGACCCCTGCTGAATCATTTTCGACGTTGCCACCCAGTTTCTCCAGCCTATGGGCAATCCCACGAAAGTATCTTGGATATTGGCGCAACCAATCAAAAGGAATGCCGAAGGGGAAGCCAGCGGGTATCAGGCTATCTAACTGCTTGCGAACATCGTCCACAGTGATCCGCAAGGACATCGTCTTGAGTTGACCTTCCACTGCCAGCGACTGCTGCAATGATTGGGCTACAACTTTCGCGATTCGTTCCAGATGACCATATAGCTCAGTTTTCTTGAGTAAACGCTCGTCAAACCCACGACGGGAACTGACGGGGGACATTGACTCAACAAAGGTCATCGAAAAAGCCGCCTTGACGATATTCTCCGCTAATTCCGCGCGACTTCCCCGGGTCGCAAAGTACA
>JABGVY010000139.1 GCA_018645845.1 Gammaproteobacteria bacterium
GGATAAGAATTCCCACCAGATATTTATCGAGCCAGAAGGGCTGGGTACCCATGAACTCTATCCGAACGGTATCAGTACCAGTTTGCCCTATGATGTTCAGGTCAATCTGGTTCGCTCGATCAAGGGGTTTGAGAACGCGCATATCACGCGGCCTGGCTATGCCATTGAATACGACTATTTTGAACCAAGAGAACTGCAACCCAGTCTGCAGACGCGCCATGTAGAAGGGTTGTACTTTGCCGGTCAGATTAATGGAACCACCGGGTATGAAGAGGCCGCCGCGCAGGGGCTGGTGGCGGGTCTTAACGCTGCCAGACAATCACAGGGTAAAGCGCCGTGGTGCCCCAAACGTAGCGAGGCCTACATCGGGGTATTAATTGATGACCTGATTACCATGGGAACCCGTGAACCTTATCGAATGTTCACATCCCGGGCAGAGTACCGGTTGATATTGAGACAAGATAACGCGGACAGGCGCTTGACAGAAATTGGCCGAGAGCTTGGTATAGTAGGCGAAGATCGATGGAACAGTTTCTGTGAAAAGCGGGATCAGATCGATCGATTGAGTGGTGAAATGAGGGTCAGTTTCATCCAGCCGGGTAATGCGGAGGTTGAAGCGGTACTCGGTCAAACCCTCACCAGGGAGTATTCCCTGCACGATCTGGCAAAGCGACCTGAGGTCAAAGTCGACGAACTACTCAGCGCCATCGACCACGAAAGGCTACCCGAGCATGTCACCGAACAGGTAGAGATTGATTGCAAGTACCAGGGATATATCGTCAGGCAACTGGATGAAATAGATCGTATTGAGGCGCAGCAGGACTTCACGCTTCCTGGAGATCTTGATTATACCGAGATTCATGGGCTCTCGAATGAAGTCGTGCAGAAACTAAATCAGGTAAAACCAGCAACCTTGGGTCAGGCCGGAAGAATATCCGGTGTGACTCCAGCCGCCGTTTCTATATTGCTGATCCATTTGAAAAAGCAGGGTAAGTCCCAGGTAAGACAAAGCGCCCGATGAACCTCAAAGAAAAGATAGAGCGTGGCCTGTTCGCCTTGTCGCTTGAGTCCCACGCCGAGGTCGCAGAGAAGCTGGAGCAATACCTTGCGCTCATCACTAAATGGAACAAAGTGACCAACCTGACTTCGATTGATGACCCGGAACAGATGGTTTTGGTACATTTACTGGATTCGCTCTCTATCCAACCTTACCTTAGCGGCCAACGGATACTTGATGTCGGCAGTGGAGCCGGTTTGCCGGGCATACCTCTCGCGCTGATCAATGAAGATAAAGACTTTATACTGCTCGATTCTAACGGTAAGAAAACGCGGTTTATGCTTCAGGCGACGATCGAATTAGGCATTAAAAATATAGAAGTCGTTCAATCAAGAGCGCAGGACTTCCAAGGTGAGTTTGATCAGGTCGTGTGCCGCGCATTCACAGGTACTGAAGATTTTGTTAAGGCGTGCTCACACCTGTTAGCACCAGGAGGAAGCCTGCTCGCTATGAAGGGGCCAGCGGAACGCGAGGTTACTCTGCCACCTGGTTTTAAGCAGACCATTCATCAACTGAATGTTCCAGATTTGCTCTCCGAGCGCTATTTGATTGAGATTGGACAGTGACGGTTGTTCTGGCGATTGCTAACCAGAAGGGTGGTGTCGGTAAAACGACAACCAGCGTAAACCTTGCAGCTTCCATTGCGAAGATGAATCGCAAAGTGTTGTTAGTTGACCTCGACCCCCAGGGTAACGCGACCATGGGTAGTGGCCTCGATAAATCAGATCTGCAGCAATCGGTTTATAACGTTTTGGTAGGTGATGCCGAGGCGGCAGATGCGATTGAGAACGCCGAGGCGGCAGGTTACGACTTACTGGGAGCAGATGCTGACCTGACCGGTGCAGAAATTGAGCTTACTGATTTCGACCGTCGGGAATATAGGCTCCGTGAGGCGCTGCTTGGCGTTCGAGTGCGCTATGACTTTATTATCATTGACTGTCCACCCGCACTTGGGTTGCTGACGCTTAACGGGCTGGTTGCAGCGGACAGTGTCATTATTCCCATGCAATGTGAATATTATGCGCTTGAGGGCTTATCTGCGTTGATGGATACCATTAGTCGTTTGCAATCATCGTTCAATCGTAACCTGAAGATCGAAGGACTGGTGCGCACCATGTATGATCCGCGTAACACGCTGAGTCGGGAAGTATCCTTGCAGTTGATTGATCACTTTGGCGATGCTGTCTACCGAACAATTATACCAAGAAATGTTCGTCTGGCTGAGGCACCTAGTTATGGCGTGCCGATACTTTTTTATGATAAATATTCCCGTGGAGCAAAAGCCTACCTGGCGCTTGCGGGTGAGGTGTTGAAGCAACACCCTGGCGCTACCTGATAGCATTCAGTCAGCGCTGTAACTTCGAGGAATTTGGATAATGGTGGCTAAGAAAAGAGGCTTGGGTCGTGGCCTGGATACGTTGCTCCCGATGATGGAAAAAGCAGCGCCACACCAGATCGGTCTGGAAGAGATTCCG
Organism: Gammaproteobacteria bacterium; assembly: GCA_018645845.1. GTDB lineage: Bacteria > Pseudomonadota > Gammaproteobacteria > Pseudomonadales > Azotimanducaceae > UBA9659. The sequence goes on from JABGVY010000139.1 coordinate 2,533, forward strand.
ATAGAATTCATTCAGCCCGGGAAATACCAGCCAAGAACTTATTTTGCTGAGGAATCCATCGCAGAGCTTAGCGATTCGATAAAAGCCCAGGGTCTCATCCAGCCAATTGTGCTGCGGCCAATTGGCGATGATCGTTACGAGATCATTGCGGGTGAAAGGCGCTGGAGAGCTGCACAATTAGCAGGCATAGAAAAAATACCGGCAGTTATCCGAACCGTCGATGACGAATCAGCTCTTGCGATGTCTCTTATCGAGAATATCCAGCGTGAAGATCTGAACCCCCTGGAAGAGGCTACCGCCTTGCAGCGGCTTATCGATGATTTCCAGTTTACGCATCAGGAAGTGGCTGAAGCGGTTGGTAAATCTCGCAGTGCAGTGACAAATACCTTGCGATTGACTCAACTGGCACAGCCGGTAGCGGAAATGCTGGTGGCAGGAGACCTTGAGATGGGTCATGCCCGTGCGCTGCTGACGCTGGAGGTTAATCAACAGGTAGAGGTCGCCAAACAGGTTGTAGCCCGGGGGTTAAACGTAAGACAGACGGAAGAGCTGGTTCGAGTTGCCGGTAAGACAACCGGTGCTGCAGGCGTGAAGCCAGGTAAGGATGCTGATATAAGGCGGCTTGAACAAAATCTCGGCCAAACACTGGGCCAGCCAGTACAAGTAAGGCACACCAAGAAAGGAGCAGGAAAGCTGGTGATCAGCTACAGCTCCCTCGATGAACTCGACGGAATACTGTCGAAGATGGGCTACCAGGAGGAGTGAAAGGACCAATAATGAGTGCCGCTTTAGCACAGTAGTGATAATTCTGCGTAAACCTCACAAAAACTGGCGTTCCAAGTTGCCCCCGTACTGCTTAATCTCTATACTCTGCCCCGCGACGAAGTGGGCCTTTTTGAATAAGAAATCTTTTGGTTTTAATGAAAGCGAAGGCGTCTAATCGTTTGGGCAATTTAACCAAATCGCCGATCTTTCAAATCGTTGCAGCACAGTTCTTTGCCACATTTCTTGCATCAGCTTTGTGTTTGGTTTTTGACCGGGTAGCGGCAATATCTGCGGTAATGGCAGGGGTGGCCTGCGTTGTTCCCGGGTGTTACACACTGATGGTGAGCATGAGACCTGTGATCAAAGGTGATCCAGGCCTTAGCCAGGCACTGCGAGGCGAAGTGGGTAAAATTGCCCTGACGGCAGCCTTGTTTGCGCTGGTGTTTGTATTTGTTAAGCCACTGAATGTGTGGGTGTTTTTTGGTACATTTGTAGGATTGCAGTTATGTGTGGCTGGTGTCCTTTTGCTTCAGTCTCGCAAGCTAATGAAGCGCTGATATTAATAGAACAGGGTGAAGGTTCGCCTGGTACGGCGGCTTCCATCAACGAGCATTAAGACAACGAGCATTATAGAGAAGGACCATTTATAAAGATGGCTGGGGAATACGCAAACTCTTCCGAGTATATTCAGCATCACTTGACAAATCTGACTTATGGAAGGTTTGCCAACGGTGAGTGGGGCTTTGCTCACGGACCAGAAGATCTGGCTGAGATGGGTTTTTGGGCGGTTCACGTCGACACCATGTTTTGGTCGGTTTTCCTGGGCTGTGTGTTTTTGTTCATCTTTATTACGACAGCGAGAAAAGCCACCGCTGGTGTGCCTGGTGGGCTTCAAAACTTCTGTGAATATGTCGTTGAGTTTGTCGATGACAACATCACGCAGGTCTTTGGGAACAGACCGAACATGATTGTAGGCCCGTTGTCTTTGACAATCCTGGTCTGGGTATTCCTGATGAACCTGATGGATCTGGTGCCGGTAGATATTATTCCTCATGCGGCAGCTCTCATGGGAATTCCCTATATGAAGGTGGTGGCAACTACTGACCCGAACGCGACGATGGGAATGTCTTTATCCGTATTTTTTCTCGTTTTGTATTACAACATCAAGATGAAGGGGCCGATTAAGTTCGGAGCGGGATTTTTTACCCATCCTATTCCAAGCATCTGGGCGGCGCCTTTCAACTTTATGCTCGAGATTGTGGACCTCATCGCGAAACCTTTATCTCACGGGCTTCGACTATTCGGCAATCTCTATGCTGGTGAAATGATTTTTATTTTGATCGCGCTTTTATACAGCAGCGGTTTTGTACTTGGTTTGTTAGGCGGCGTTATGCAATGGGCATGGGCCATCTTTCATATCTTGATTATTGGTTTACAGGCGTTCGTTTTCATGATCCTGACGATAGTTTATCTGACGCAGGCTCATGAGGTTGACGAACACTAAAATTTCTAGAAAACGACTATTAAAGCAGGAGTAATTCATGGAACAGTCGCTTATCTTAATCGCCGGTGGAATCCTGATGGGATTAGGTGCCATTGGTAGTGGTGTAGGTATTGGTATTCTGGGTGGTAAATATCTTGAAGGTGTTGCCCGTCAGCCAGAGTTACAGCCAATGCTGATGACACAGCTCTTTATCTCGCTGGCGCTGGTTGACGCGGTGCCCATTATTGCAGTGGGTATTTCACTGTACATGATCTTTGCGCTATAGATTCACGCAACTCTTGGTTTTTGAATCACGCAACCAAAGTCAGAGGTGAACTGTGAATATTAATTTGACCATGCTTGGACAGGCGATTTCCTTCGCGGTGTTTGTCCTATTCTGCATGAAATATGTTTGGCCACCGCTCACGACGATTATGAGAGAGCGCCAGAAAGCGATCGCTGATGGTCTGGAAAAAGCAACGGCAGCGGAGAAGCAGCTGGAGCAAGCCAACGAATCGGCAGGCCTTGAACTCGAAGAAGCCAAGAAGCAGTCAGCAGAACTGATTGCTCAGGCCAGAACCAGAGCTTCGCAGATTGAAGAAGAAGCTAAAGCCAAGGCAACCGAGGAGGCAGCTCGGATTGTAGAGGGCGCTCAAGCAGAGATTGATCAAGAGATCCATCGTGCCAGGGAAGAGCTTCGGGCAAAGGTCGGTGAGCTAGCGGTTGAGGGTGCCGAGAGAATTCTTGAAGCATCTGTTGACCGTGCCGCACATGAAGCAATGCTGTCTAAACTTAGTGCGCAACTCTAGAGGCGAGGATGGCTGAAGCAGAATTAGCAACGATCGCCAGGCCCTACGCCAGAGCAGCATTTTCAAGGGGTCTGGATCAAACAGACGGCCTTGGAACCTGGTCCAGGATGCTGAGCCTGTTGGCAGCAGCAGTATCGGAACCAATAGTGGAAGAAGCACTCGATACCCCAACGCTGACAACAGAAGACGAAACCAGCCTGATTCTGCAAGTGATGGGTGATGATCTTAACCAGGACGGTCAGAATTTTGTGAGCGTTTTGGCTGAATATGGTCGGCTTGCTTTGCTGCCGACTATTGCTGAGTTATTCGAGTTGCTGAAAGCGAACCATGAAAAGACCATGGACGTAGAGGTAACGAGCGCATTCGACGTATCTGATCAGGAAAAAACGGAATTGGGTGCGGCGCTGCAACGCATGCTGCAACGAGACATTAATATTGAAACCGAGGTCGACAAGTTACTGATTGGCGGTGTCGTGATTCGAGCAGAAGATACCGTGATCGATGACTCGGTGAAAGGCAGGCTGGAAAAGCTGTCTGCGGTGCTTAGCTAGATTCAGGCGCTGGGTTAGATAATGTAACAACGGCTTGATTGAGCCGCGATATAAACAGAATTTGAACGTACGAATAGAATTTAACTTTCCTTTGGGGAACAGGATATGCAACAACTGAATCCTTCCGAAATTAGCGAGATTATCAAGCAACGAATTGAAAAGCTTGATGTCTCGTCCGAGGCCAGAAATGAA
>JABGVY010000338.1 GCA_018645845.1 Gammaproteobacteria bacterium
AGCACCGTTGGCAACAGCTCCGAAGCCATAGTAAAGCTTGGTTGATAAATCGACCTTTCGGGTCCCCGGTGAACTTCCCTGAACTGGTTGCAAAAAAACTCCACTGATCTAACAACGCGAGATCATACTGAGTCACATCACAGAGGTCGAGCGATGGTTTGTTGGTATTTCCATGACGTCATACTGCTGCTAGCATCGCACTCCGCATCCCCAAAGAAGGAACTGAATTGTGACCGTTTCTGGACAACCAATCAGGCGCAAGGAAGACCTCAGATTCATCACCGGCAAAGGTCGATATACAGATGATGTCAACCTTCCAGACCAATGCCACGCCATCTTTGCTCGCTCGCCTGTAGCTCACGCCAATATTACGAGTATAGACACCACTGTAGCGGCAGGAATGCCTGGCGTTCGCCTGGTTTTGACAGGGACCGACTATGCTAAATCTGCTCTTGGAACGCTGATTTGCGGCTGGATGATCCACTCCAAAGACGGCGGTGAAATGAAACCAGGCGTACACCCCCCGCTTGCTCTCGAGAAAGTACGGTACGTAGGCGACCCCGTCGCGGTTGTTATCGCAGATTCTCGTCAAATGGCACGTGATGCAGCCGAAATGATCGATGTCGAATACGAACAACTGGCCGCAGTAGTCTCATTAAAAAACGCTGCGGGTCACGAATCTTCTGTCCACAACGACGTCCCAGGTAACGTTGCCTTCGACTGGGAACTGGGCAACAAAGATGAGACCCGTGCTGCTTTTGACTGCGCCAGCCACAAGATTGAACTGGACCTTTACAACAACCGTCTTGCGCCAAATGCCATGGAAACCCGTGCGCTTAATGCTTTCTACGACAAAAGAGATGATCGCTATACAGTCTACATAGCTTCCCAAAACCCACATGGCCTAAGGATGACTCTATCGGCCGTCATTGGCCTTGCGCCTGAGCACAAACTTCGCGTTATATCCGAAGACGTCGGTGGTGGTTTCGGTTCAAAGGCATTTAACTACCCTGAGGAAGTCATCTGCACCTGGGCAAGCAAACTTGTGGGACGGCCAATAAAATGGACAGCCGATCGCAGCGAAGCCTTCCTAACGGATGCAAATGGGCGCGACCAGCAGGTTCACGCCGAAATGTCGCTTGATTCAGAGCACAGGATTACCGGATTGCACGTCTCAATCACGGCCAATATGGGTGCTTACCTTTCTACATTCGGCTCGCTCATTCCGACTTACATGTGCGGTCCACTGCTATCGGGTCAGTACGCAATCCCGGCAATCTATACCGAAGTCACGGCGGTCTATACCAATACGACACCGGTCGATGCCTACCGTGGCGCGGGCAGGCCCGAAGCTGCCTTCGTTATCGAGCGACTGGTTGATCTCGCAGCCCGAAAACTCGGCGTCGATCCAGTAGCGCTACGTCGCAAAAACTTCATCCGTACGTTCCCTTACCAAACACCGGTACTATCAATTTACGACGTGGGAGACTACGACCTGGAATTGGACAGAGCGCTGGAAATGATCGATTACGAGGGTTTTGATACCCGCAAGGCCGAGTCCGGTTCAAGGGGTAAGTTACGTGGAATAGGTCTTGCCACATGGATCGAAGCGGCGGGAATAGGACCGTCACAAAAGCTCGGGGAACTCGGTTCCGGTGCCGGATTATGGGAGTCCGCACAGATTAGAGTTAATCCAACGGGCTCGGTCGAGATATTGACCGGATCACACTCCCATGGACAAGGTCATGAGACGACTTTCGCACAACTGGTCGCTGACAAGTTTGGTATCAGTATGGATGAGATTGAAATTATTCACGGCGATACTGACAAAGTACAGTTTGGGATGGGTACCTTTGGGTCCAGGAGCGGTCCCGTTGGCATGTCAGCCCTTGCTATCGGTTGCGACAAAATTGTGGAGAAAGGGAAAAGGATCGCCGCCTACAACATGAATGTGGCGCCAGAATCCGTTGAATTCGAAGGAGGCGAGTTCTACAGTGCCGGCAGCAATGCTCGAATGGCGTTTGCTGAAATCGCTCTGGCCTCATATGTCGCGCAATCTTTCCCAACCGATGAACTTGAACCTGGGCTAAAGGCGGACGCGTTTTTTGATCCACCTGATTTCACCTTCCCCGCCGGTTGCCATATATGCGAAGTGGAGATCGATCCCGAAACCGGCGCCACAGAAATCCTGAATTTCGTGGCAGTAGACGATTTTGGCACCGTCATTAACCCTATGATTGTCCATGGCCAGATGCACGGCGGGATTGCGCAGGGCATTGGCCAGGCACTGCTTGAACACGCCGTTTTTGATGAGGAGGGGCAACTCCTGACCGGTTCCTTCATGGACTATTGCATGCCCCGCGCTGATGATCTGCCATCGTTTAACACCGATTTCATCAACACCCAGACACTTAGCAACCCATTGGGTATCAAGGGCTGTGGAGAGGCTGGCGCCATCGGCGCGCCCCCGGCGGTGATAAATGCTATTGTCAATGCGCTGGATATCGACCATATCGATATGCCAGCAACCCCCTTAAAAATATGGTCGTTGATTAACCAATGAATGTGAAAATAGTAGAACACGCCACTATTATCGATGGTACAGGAAGAGATCCTTACCCTGCCACCATCACCATTACTGGTGACCGAATAAGCGCTGTTGATGAGCAACCGATCAGCGACAACATTGATGGCACGCGCCTGGACGCCTCTGGTTTAACACTGATGCCTGGACTGATTGACGCTCATTGCCACATGACGTTTGACGAGCCATCTTCCAACGACGAATTATTTTTCCACAGAAGAGAAGCACTGGCGGCCATTATCTCTGGGCAAAATGTCAGGAAACTACTGCAGGCTGGTGTCACCGCCTTCGTCGACCCGGACTGTATTTTCGATATTGGCGTCGACCTTCGGGATGCCATAGAAGCAAACGTGATACCGGGTCCTAGAATGCTTTCTGGCGGCAATGCACTGTTAACTTCTGTCGGCGGCACGGCCGGCCGATTGATCCCGGACGCTGGCCTACGCGGATACGCAAAAGTTGTCTCTACGCCGGACGAGATTCGTACTGAGGTCAGGCGCCAAATCAAAATGGGCGTTGATTGGATCAAGGTTCATGTTACCGGCCTGCTGCCAAGGCAAAAAATGAAGGGCGAAATTCAGGCCTGGTCTCTAGATGAGCTTAAACTGGTTTGCGATACCGCCCATGAGCTAGGGGTGCCTGTGATGGGACATTGCCGGGATGCCAAGAGCATCAAGGACTCCGTCATCGCCGGCATAGACATGCTGTTGCATGCCACCTTTATGGATGAACCAACACTTGACCTGGTCATCGATAAAAAAGTCCCCATTGCTCCTACATTCACTTTTCAGGCCAACCTTGCCGACCATGGCCACACCGTAGGCGCGGATGAGAATCTTCGAGAGATATTTCGCCGCGAGATCGAAGAAAGCGCGGAACTCATACACAAGGCCCACAAAAACGGCGTGCCAATACTTTGCGGGTCCGAGAGCGGGTTTTCGTTGACGCCTTATGGTGAGTGGCACTACCGGGAACTGGAGGTGTTTGTCAAAGAACTCGGATTTTCACCACTGGAAGCCATCAGCGCCGCGACCCTGCAGTGTGGTAACCATGCAGGTTTCGATGGAGACACAGGCAGTATTGCCGTCGGAAAATTAGCGGACTTTATTCTTGTTGATGGTAATCCCGCCGCGGATGTCACGATCCTCGGGGATAAGTCCCGTATTAAATCTGTCTACGTGGGGGGCGAATTGATGAACACAGAGCCGCTACCTCCCAGGAAACCTATTTCCGGATGGAGAACCTCACAGTACTCCTCCTCAATACTGACCAAGGACAAGATTGATGGCTAAGCCGCACGCGAACTCCGAACACGCCAACACTTCAAAAGCACCATGGGGAAGAAACATTTATCAGGCACTCTATCCCTTCTTTGTACAACAGTTCGTACAACAGTTCGCACACTAATCGCGGCAACAAGCCATGGCACAAACAACCTTGTCTCGATTCAAAGATGTACACGCAGCACTGTGTAACCCCAAGTTAAGGCAGAGCCTTTACGACGCGGGTGAAGTCATCATGAAAGATGTACTGCTGACATTGCATGGCGAGGAACATAAAATTCGCCGTCATCTTGAGTTGCGCCTATTTCGCAGGAACTACGCCCACCACTACGAGACCTATGTATTCCCGAAGACTCTGGCATGGGTACTAGACCCACTGGTCGCTCGCGGTGAGGCCGACCTGGTTGACTTTGGTTACCGGGTCACCATGAACCTGACCGCAGATTTTGCGGGTGTTGATCGACCCCAAAAAACCGCAGAAGAAACTGATCGGCTTCTCGCAATAGTTAAAACGTTCAGTGAGGGCGCGACTCTGATTCATTCTGATCGCGACCACAGCGACGTCATCGCCGAGGTAAAAGCGGCACAGACCGCATTCAGGCAATTCCTTGAACCTTCTTGGTCCAGAAGACAGCGACTTGTCAGCCAGTTTTTGAACGGCGAGCTCAAGGAAGACGAACTACCCAGAGACGTGCTGACTGTTCTATTACGCAATCAGGACAGCAACGAACTGAGCGATGAACTTATCGAACGAGAGATCTCTTTCTACCTGCAGGCAGGCTCCCACAGCACCGCTAACTCAATGGTGCACGCCGTGAATGAAATTTTTTCCTGGGCAGATGACCCAACTGCTTTGCTGGCAGATCCTCTGCTCCTGCAAAAGTGTGTCCATGAAAGTATGCGACTGCATCCTGCAAGCCCCGTTGCATGGCGAACTCCCACCGAACCGATAACCATCGCTTCCCGAGTCATCACGCCAGAAGACTTGCTGATCCTTGATCTTCACGCTGCAAATCGAGACCCGGACATATTCGGTGATGACCCTGAGAAATTCGACCCCTACCGCTACGTGACCTTTGTTAAGACTGAGCTGTATGGGCTTAGCTTCGGCGCCGGCGTCCATATGTGTACCGGCCGCGACCTGGATGGCGGTGTCACCAGCCGCCCCGACACTGACAAAAATACGCACCAGTATGGTATCGTCTGTATGCTGATTAAGGCGCTTCTCGAGCACAAGATGATCCCACACAAATCAAGGAAGCCGGCCCTGGACTTAAACACCCTTCGCCACAGCTGGGGTACTTATCCCGTTCAATTCGAGCAAGCCTGACCAAATCGCAATGGAAGTTCAAAACCTCATTCTAGCTGCATTTTGGTGTCCGGGAGAGAAACCATGAAACCAATTGAAGGTCTTTCTGTTCTGGTAACCGGCGGCGGTTCAGGAATCGGCGAAGGTATTGCACAGTTCTATATCGAACGCGGTGCAAAGGTGACGATCTGCGGCCGCAGGCAAGATAAGATCGACGCCGTCGCCGCAAGGCTGGGTGAAAGGTGCCTGGCGGTGCAAGCAGACATTACAACCGAGGAAGACCGCCAGGAAGCCGTGCAAATGGCAGTCACGCATGGCGGCAAACTGGATGTCCTGGTCAGCAATGCCGGGAACATGATCAGGGGTGACATTGACACATTGAGAGAGGACTCGCTTGTCGATATCTTCAAAACCAATGTCATCGCCGGAATGCTATTAACCGGATTGTGTAAACCTCATCTGGCGAAAAATGGCGGGGCAATTATCTTCATCGGCAGCATTCATACCCGCAGGGCATTCCCCGGCGCCTCAGCCTACGCCGCAACCAAAGGCGCTTTGGAGACATTAACACGGGTTCTGGCTGCAGAACTTGGAGGGCACAATATCCGCGTTAATTGTGTTGTTCCGGGCGCCATTCTCACCGAAATCTACCAGCGAGCTGGATTACTGAACGAAGCTGAATCGGCAGAACGGCTCAACTCAATGGCATCCAGCCACGCACTCGGTCGAATTGGTACCAATACTGAGATAGCCGAAGCAGTTGATTACCTGGCAAGGGGTGAATGGACAACAGGGGCTATTCTGGACGTTGATGGCGGCCTGGGATTGGGCCTTACTCCAGATAGCGTCAGCTCAACCAACTGAGCGCAGTGAAGGAGCGGAGAGATCTCAGGCCGTTCCTTCAACCCACATTACGAACTTCGCCTGTTTTAAGCATCGGGAAATTGGCAGGCTGATAAGTCATGACCATAGCACGACGAGGATTCCGGGAGAGGTTGGGCTCAGATCCATGAATGGAATGGGGGTCAAAAAACACCAGCGACCCAGCCGGAGCTTCCATCAACACTTGATCCTTTTCATCAAAACAGGACGGGTCGGTAAAAAAACCACCAAGCTGGGATCCATCTGACGTGCCCGGCAGGCAACCGCGAAGATGGCTTTTATCGATGACACGAAGGCATCCGTTTTCCACAGACGCATCGTCAAAACCAAGATAGACGTTAGGCAGCAGACTTACATGATCGCTATCATGAATCCAATAGGGGGAATCCTGGTGCCAACCGAATCCTGAACCCTTTCCCGCTCTTTTAAGATTAAGCTTGTTAGTCCAGACACTGACCTGATCGACCCCAATAATACTTTTTATCGGTTCTACGATCCGAGCATCTTCTACAAGTGCATCCAGGAAAGCATCAAGATGATGCGCCGGCTCAATAACCCTGATAGTTTCATTTTCGTCTCCAAACTCAAACTGCACAGTGGTATTGCCAATATCAACAAACCGCTTTCCGTCCAGCTGATAGGCCCGCCCATTCGCTGATTGGTCATGCGCCAGCGCGACAGCACGCTCTACGGAAGCTCTCAGGTCCTGCAATTCGCTAACAGTAAAGACGCATTCTCTAATCAGGTACCCATGCTGCCTGTAGGTGAATAATTCTTCTTCCGACAGAGAATGAGTCAGGTTGTGTTGTTCGCTCATACTTTATTGTAGCCTTAAAGGCTGACCATCAGACGCCATAAAGACTAGCGCAAAAGATAAACAGCGGTCGAACCTACAGTTGATGGGAAACTTTCAGAGTTTTAACTTTACCCCTTCAGGGCTTCAGCTTTAGCTTATTTCAATTATTAAATTTAGCAGGGATTAATTATGACTGAAACAGACGTATACACACCACCGGAAGTCTGGAGCTGGGATGCAGAAAGCGGAGGAAGGTTCGCTAACATCAATCGACCGATCGCTGGCCCCACCCACGACAAGGTACTTCCTCGCGGCAAGCATCCTCTCCAGCTGCATTCCCTGGCCACACCGAATGGCGTGAAAGTCACTATACTGCTCGAAGAGCTTCTGGGATTGGGCATAAAGGAAGCAGAGTACGATGCCTACCTGATCAACATCGGTGACGGTGATCAGTTCGGCAGCGGATTCGTAGACATCAACCCAAACTCAAAGATTCCCGCTCTGCTGGACACTAGCACCACACCGGAAACCAGAGTATTCGAGTCGGGCGCGATCCTGATATACCTGGCAGAGAAATTCGGTGCATTTATACCCACCGAACCAACAGCACGAGCAGAGTGCTTTTCATGGCTGATGTGGCAAATGGGAAGCGCCCCCTACCTGGGCGGTGGCTTTGGGCACTTCTACGCCTATGCGCCAGAGAAGTGGGAGTACCCGATCAATCGATACGCCATGGAAGTTAAGCGCCAGCTTGATGTTCTTGAGAGGAACCTCGACTCACGTCAATATCTTTGCGGCGACGAGTACAATATCGCTGATATGGCGAACTACGCCTGGTATGGTGCATTGGTCTTACACAACATTTACGATGCTAAAACATTCCTCGACGTTGCCTCTTACAAAAACGTCGTACGTTGGGCGACAGAAATCGAAGCGCGTCCGGGGGTTGAAAGGGGAAGGCGTGTCAACCGAACGTGGGGGCCAGAGGAGACTCGTGTCGCCGAACGACACGACGCAAGTGACTTCGATATCACTGAGTCAGGGACCGGGGAATCCGCAGATTAATACCTGTTCTATTTGTACCCGCCGTTCAGGAACCGGTAGAACGGCGGGTTTACCCACACACGATCCACTCGTAAATCCCAACGGTCATCCTTAAGGTTCTGCACAACTTTTGCGGTCTTATCCTCCAGGACAGTCAATGTCGCTTCGTGGTGTTCAGATGAAATGATCACCAGTGAAATGGGTTCAAATCCCTCAAGCGCCTGATCTGTGTAGTAGAAAGGTTGCCACCAGGAATTTTCGATCAGACCCGGCTCATCTTTTTCATCCTTCTTGGCAAATCTCGTCACCACTTCGTGGAATCGCTTCCGATCATCACCGGAATCAAACTGGAACAGCACTGCGACCTCTCGCCCCTGAACAACGCGAACACCACCGGGCAGTGTTACGACGGCATCGGAAGCAGGCCCCCAGTCGTCACGATAAAGAAATGCTGACACCTTGGGGGTGACGTAAACCCAACCCCCTATACCTTCACTATCCAGCAGCGCCACAAGCTGGCGCATATGCAGAAGACTCGACTGGGAATAGATAAAGGTCTGCGCAACCGGGAAATTTTCATACACGCCCTTACTGCGCAGGTCATATCCGGTGAGAACACCGTCGACAAGTGCCTCGCCAAGCACCTCCAGAAACACGTTATCTTTCAATGACGTCGGATAATCGAAAGCACCTGCCATATGGTGGTAAAGGGAAACATCGCCAATTCTTCCCACCAGTGCGGAATGGTTACCTGCTACGACAGCAACATACGAGTCAACTTTTTTCGCGGCGAGCTTCTCATTCGCAAGATCTTCAGCATCCAACGCACCCAGGGTAACAAGTACCGCCGCTGCACTTTTCTCTTCGGCCGAGAGGTTCTCTCCGTGCCCTTTCAGAATGGAAGAGACCTTTCCCTCACCATAGGTGTCACTTAGCTTCGTGAAGTTCAGCGCATCAATTGCTGACCGGTAATCTCCTGCGACCAGGTACGAGCTGAACATCAATAAGGCAACACCAATAACTCTCATATTTTTCTCTCGACTTTCTTCACCACCACTGCCACAACCTGTTCTCAGGCTATGGTCCGATCAACCTTCCATCGGCAGGCCTGTCGAACTCTCCCTGCCTGAATCTGGCGCTATCAATCTGCATTGGAGAAACTGTTTCGGATTTTGTGCACTCGTGAACGCAGACCCGTTCCATTATGCGCCACTCGTCATCTCTCTTTTCGTACAGATCCAGGTAGCGGCCGTGCCAGGTGTCCAGCACATCTGCATCTTTTTGCAGCATATAGCTGACGTTGTAAATTTCACCCCGGGCATGATCACCCCCTGCATCCAGTTCGATCAAATGATTAAAGATGCAGTGGTTCGTAGATCTCCATCTCAAGTGACCGACCATACAGTGTTCCGCGAACTCCCAGGCGTTACCCACAAAAGTGCCGTGATCATCTGTCGCCTCCGGCCAATAGGCAGATTTCATCTCGGCTTCGTCGAGTCGGTCTACCCCCCGGCAGTAGCGTTTGGCGACATCTCTTATAAGTTCAATGTCTGACAATTGGTCCAGCGTATAGCCCACGTTCAACTCCAAATGTGACTGAATCGAAGCAATACTATAGTACGAATCTAGTCACTTTGACTCGCAAACAATTTTCTCTACACTTAGGCGCTCACCCGAATAGCAAACATTTACCCAACATGAACAAGCCTACTGACCGAACGATTTTTCAAAACGCCTGGGTAGTTCCCGACATCGAATCAGCCTGTATGAAATGGGTGAACGAACTCGGGGTCGGGCCTTTCTTCCTGACGGACTACACGCCCGGCACATTTGAAAAAATAACCTATCGGGGAGAACCATCGGACCTGTCAATGAAAGTGGCCATCGCGCAGGCAGGTAACGTTCAGATTGAACTGATAGAACCTACGACAGATCAATGCGCCTATCGCGACAGCGTTCCAAAAGGTCAGATGGCTTTTCATCATATGTGTGTCTGGACGCTGGATTTCGAAGCGGATCTGAAATACATGGAAAGCCTGAACTATGCCGCCGCCAACACTGGCAAGGTTGGCGGTATTGAATTCGCTTACTTCGATACCCGTCCACTGACGGGGTGCATGCTTGAGGTTGTTACAAAGAATGAAGGCACGGTCGCAAGATTCGAAAAAATAGCAGCAACGGCACGCAATTGGGATGGTAAGGATCCGATTCGCCAATGACGCAAATAAGAGTGAGCCAGTCCCTGAACGATGGCGAGTCCATTGCATTAAAACAGGGTGACCAGCACATCCTGCTATGCAAAATTTCCGGTAAGTACCATGCGGTATCCAACATCTGCTCCCACGCTAGGGTGCTTCTGTCCAAGGGAAGGCTAAGAGGTACAACGATTACCTGCCCACTTCACGGGGCCCGGTTCGATGTTACCTCCGGTAAATGTTTAGGTGGGCCTGCCTTTCAGGATATAGCGAGTTATTCCGTAAGCGACGAAGACAACGAGATAATTATTGCCACCGACAGATGAGTGAGCTTGCCGACAAAATCACACTCATCACCGGCGCCACCTCTGGCATCGGCAGGGCCACTGCCCTGCATTTTCCTGCTCCGGACGCAACACTTGACGCGGCGGCGAGAACGCCGAACAAGGGGACCAAACTGGTCGCTGAACTATCCGGCGAAAGTGTAGCAACAGGTTCTTTTGTTCGTCTCCTGCACAAATGTCCAACGGCCGCGACATTCCCCTGGACGGGAGACAATTGACCAAAGTCTAATCACTCTCGTATTATCGTCTAAAAGAGACGTTCCCATGGCGCAAACAAACAAACCATCTGGGCCAGTGCCTTTCACCAGGATCACGGCTGATCGCTACATTTCACCTGAATATATGCTTCAGGAAAGGGACAAGCTCTGGGCAAAAACCTGGCTGGTCGCCGGTGTTGCCCAGGATGTCGCGGAACCAGGCGATTTCTTCGTGTTCGACCTGGAGCCGGAGTCCATCATCGTTTCTCGCGCCGAGGACGGCACCATTAACGCCTTTTACAATGTTTGCCAGCATCGTGGCGCTCGTCTGCTACTTACCGACCAGGGCGCAATGGAAACCTATACCTGTCCTTACCATGGTTGGGTCTACAACAACGACGGCAGCCTCTGCGAGGTTCCTGAGGAAGACAAGTTCAGTCGAGGTGTCCCCAGGGAAGGGCTGAGCCTCCAAACACTAAGAGTCGACGTGTGGGCTGGAGCGGTCTGGGTCTGCATGGATAACAATGCACCGAGCCTGCAGGAGTACCTTGGCCCCATTATTGAAATGATCGAGCCCTTTAGGCCCGGTGATATGAGGCTAGTGGAAGACCAGACCTGCCGCCTGGAATGTAACTGGAAAGCGGTCTTCGACAATTTTGGTGAGCTCTATCATGTCGAGCACATTCATCCACAACACGAACTAATATTCGACTGCCCAACCTCCACCGCAGAATACTTCAACGGCGGGCATACTCGCGTTCTTATCGATGGATTCACCGTAAATTCACGCCTTCCTATTCCTGAAGAAGTACCGCCGACTCAGTGGGCGCAAATGAAAGCCCTTGGCATGAAGAGGGAGAATTACAAAGGCCGAGTCCTTGATGTCAGGCGCGATGTACAACTTCGAAAACGGGAACTGGGCCCATCACTCGGTTACAACTACGACAGCTTAAGTGACGACCAGCTTTCGGATATCGTGCAATATAATATTTTTCCAAACGCAGTTCTGGTTCTTCAGCCCGAAGAGTTCTGGATTCTTCGCTCCAGGCCGCACGCAACGGATCCAAACAAATGCTACTGGGACAAGTTCGCGCTTCGGATGCTACCGGACGTCCAGCTGCAGGAGAATGCTAAGGTTGAGTTCCCCGCGCTGCAGAATCGCGCAAATGTTTCTTTCAACCTTGATCAGGATAGCGATGGGACCGTCAGGCCAGAACATGATGAGTTCGATCAGGAAGCCATTATTGCCGGGGAAAAAACCATGACCATCACCCTGGACCAGGACATCCACCTGATCAGGGACGTCCAGAAAGGAATGCATTCGCGAGGCTTCAAGGAAGCCTGGCTAAATGATGATGAAAGCAGAGTTCAGCACTATCATAGCTGGATAGACAAATACATAAACCAACAGTTTAACTAAGCTGTTAACGACTCGACGGTCTCGCTGGACACCCCGGCAACTTCTGCTGCCTTAACAATCGAGTCCCATGATCGATCGTCCAACGGGATACCGTTCGCAATTCGCTCGCTCATTGACTCACGTTCTGGCTCACCGGGCAACCGGACCTTGTCGTTACCGGCCGCCGGCTTGGAACTTTGCAACCATCCTGACATTCCTTCGACTTCTTCCTGGAATGCTTCGAGCCCACCGAACAGATTCGGGTCAATAATAAATTCCAGCATGTGATTAACGGTCATGTCAGTTTGCTTGTCGACATTTTGCATTGTCCATTCCCCCGCCAGGCCACCACCAAGCAATTCACAGACCAGCGCCAACCCGTACCCCTTATGCTCCCCGAAGGGGGCAAGAGAACCGCCCTGCTCAAGAACATTTGGATCAGTTGAGGGTTGGCCGGCATCGTCGTACACGGATCCCTCCGGCACAGGCACACCTTTCATTCTGGCAACACGTGCTTTACCCAGTGCAATCGCGCTTGTTGCCATGTCCAATATGATTGGATCACCTGAAGTTGGTATGGCGCAACAAAAGGGATTGGTTTGCATTCTTTTGTCCCTGCCACCCCAGGGGGAAACAAAAGGCGGGTGACCAACCACGTTAACGAAATGAATCGAGACTAAACCCTCTTGGGCACATTGCTCGCCATAGGTTCCAACTCTACCGATATGATAATTATTCTTTGACCCTACGCAGGCCATCCCGATCTGCTTCGCACGTTCAATGCCCATTTGGGTCGCCTGTTTCGCCACTACTTGACCAAAACCGAAATGGCCGTCCACAAGCAACACCGCGCCTTTGTCTACCACCAATTCCGCGTCTTCATTAACCCGAAGGTGCCCTCTCCGGATGCCATTCACATAATTGGGAATCATGCCCACACCGTGCGAATCATGCCCCTTCAGGTTTGCTTCAACCAGATGTTCAGCCACCTGCCATGCTCTGTCCTCGGAAGCACCTGCCTGTTTAAAAATTGTTATTACAAACTCTCGAAGCCGTTCGTGGTTGATCAACATTACAATTTACCGCCTCCCTGTGTGAAATTCTTGCCCCGATTGCCCTGCCTGGATCGATCGAAAGTCACCAGCCCTGCCAGAACAAAGAGCAACGAAGAAAGAAACACAGCCGCACCGGTTTTGCGTCCATTAGCTATGCGGCTATTTTTCATAAATCCTCGTTTTAGCTTACCTTTACCCAGTTTACACTTCTCATGCGGCTCTCGTTTAGTTTGAAAACGGTCGAATTTCACCCGGTTTAAGGTAGCGCCATAGCTGACTTTCCAGCAGATACGCGACTGACACTAAAGCATGCCCGGAAGATATCTGAGAGATGGCCCTAAGCTCCACAGGTGGAGCGTTCTTCCACGCGGTTAATGGCTAATTTAACGTCAGCTTTCTGTTGAAATAGCATGTTACTGGCATGACGGGACTGCTCAAAAAAACAGGAATCGAAAGATCTCGAGATTATTGATAAGGTCCGAGGAGACGGTTGCGGGAAATTTGTTCATATGCAAGAACAGGACGACAAATGGCGGCACTATGGGAGCCTACTGATGATCTACCCGGTACGATGGTCAGAGAAGGCAGGGCCAAATAATGAGTAAGTTACCTGATTCAACCGAAGTTCTTGTTATCGGCGGCGGCATCGTTGGCTGTTCGATAGCCTATCATCTGACCAAACTCGGCATCAAAGACGTCGTTCTGCTGGAACAAAATCAACTGACCGCTGGAACAACCTGGCACGCCGCAGGATTGGTCGGCCAACTCCGCGCCACCGCAAACCTGACTCACCTCGCTCGCTACACCACTGAACTCTTCGCTGGTCTTGAAGTCGAGACAGGTCAGGCAACCGGCTATCGCAGAACCGGATCACTTAGCCTGGCACTCAATACTGAGCGTCTCGAAGAACTTAACCGACAGGCTTCGACGGCACGCGCATTCGGTATTGAAGTCGAGCAGATATCAGCAGCGGATGTCGCGACTCATTGGCCCGACGTGAACACCGAAGACGTTTGCGGGGCGGTCTATCTTCCCGGCGACGGACAAACCAATCCTGTTGATACAACCCAAGCTTTAGCCGCAGGTGCACGAAAAGGCGGCGCCCTTATTCTTGAAAACCAATATGTCGAGAAAATCAGCACCGATGCAGAAAAAGTCGTGTCGGTTACTACTGCTGATGGCGTGATTAAAACCCAAAAACTGGTGATCGCAGCAGGCATGTGGTCAAGGCAGTTGGGTGCCAGTATTGGTATATCGATACCACTGCAGGCGGCAGAACACTTCTACATCGTGACGGAGCCCATGGATTCACTGCGTTCGGGTATGCCCACCCTTCGCGTGCCTGATGAATTCGCCTACTTTAAGGAAGATGCTGGGAAGTTACTGCTTGGTGCATTTGAGCCCGTGGCAAAACCCTGGTCTGTTAATGGCGTCAGCAAGGACTTCGCATTCGGGACGTTGCCTGCGGATATAGATCACTTCGAGCCCATTCTGGAACTAGCGACCAGACGCTTCCCAAAATTGAATACTGCAGGGATACAGTTGTTTTTTAATGGTCCTGAAAGCTTTACGCCCGATGACAGATACCTGCTGGGAAAGGTGCCTGAATACGATAACGTTTTTGTCGCCGCAGGCTTTAACTCTATTGGCATTCAATCCTCCGGCGGCGCCGGTAAAGTGCTGGCTGAATGGATCGCTAAGGATCACCCGCCGATGGATTTATGGGATGTGGATATCAGACGCACGTTTCCATTTCAGTCCAACCGCAAATACCTCGTCAACAGGACCACGGAAACTCTGGGACTACTGTATGCCATGCACTGGCCGTATCACCAGTATGAAACCGCAAGAGGTGCCAGAAGAAGCCCTCTCCATGACCGTTTAATTGACCAAGGCGCTGTGATGGGCGAGCTTTCGGGATGGGAACGACCCAACTGGTTTGTTCGCGGAAATAGCCGAGCAAGTTACGAATACTCCTACGGAAAACAAAACTGGTTCGACGCCTGCCGCGACGAGTGCCTGGCGCTGAAAGACAGCGTGGCCCTGTTTGACCAGTCCAGTTATCCGGTGTTCTACCTCGACGGCATGGACGCACTAACGACCCTGAACCATATCTGCGCGAACAACGTGGATGTGGATATCGGACAGATCGTGTACACCCAGTGGCTCAACGAAAGGGGTGGTATCGAAGCAGATGTCACCGTCACTCGTATCAGTGAGAGCCGCTTTATGATCGTTTCCAGTTGCGCTTCAGAAGGCAGGGATTTTCATTGGCTAACATCACACATCGACCCTAAAACTCACGCCTTCGCGACCAACGCCGGGAGCGCCATTACGATACTGGGAATTATGGGGCCCCTGTCGCGCGACCTTCTGTCCGGCCTTACACCGGATGATGTCTCAGATACGGCGCTCCCCTATTACCAGTTTAGGGATCTTGAGATCGGTTATGCACGCGTTCAGGTTAATCGGCTCTCCTACGTGGGCGAACTCGGGTATGAGCTATATATCCCGACGGAGTTCGCGCAACACGTATACGAAGAAATCCTAAGAGTAGGTGCCACCTTCGAACTTGCGCATGCCGGTTATCATGCGATGAATGCGTGCCGGGTCGAAAAGGGTTACCGACATTTCGGCGATGATATTGGCGACGAAATCACTCCTTATAGTGCCGGCCTCGGCTTCGCTGTTGATATGGGTAAAGCCAATTTTATTGGCAAGTCTGCGCTTAAAGACATCAGCAATAAATTTGCTGAAAGATTAGTGAATATTGCTATCAAGCATGAAGACCCACCCTTGCTTTACCACGATGAGCCGGTTTACGCCGACAAGGAACTGGTCGGCATTACTACTTCAGGCATGTGGGGTCACAGAATCGACCGATCTCTCGGTATCGCGCTTTTAAAACACGACGAAGGTGTCACGAAAAAGTGGCTTGCCTCAAAACAGTTTGAAGTTGAAGTCGCCGGAATACGCTACCCGCTCGACGTGCAACTCGCTGCTTTTTATGACCCCGAAGGCCAACAGCTAAAAAGCTGAGCCAACAATTCATCCGATCGAACCGCGTTGGTTTTGTCGAACGGCGCTACACCTATTGCCATTTGACGCTGGGGCAATGATGCCTTGCCAAGGTAAGCGCTCTTCTACAAATGCCCTTCCGCAAATAAACCGCAAAAAAAATCCGGCCACCAACAACTCAGGTCATCAATTGATCGTACGCCAATGGCAAAGGCGGCCTGAGAAACCCAAGGGCTTTCACGTCCTGGGTCCATTGCGCGAGCGGCATAGCTTTTGAAAAACTCGCCCCACCTACCACCTTGCTCATTCTCGAAAGTGCAGCTTCTATTAGCTCCGCGCAGGTAATTTTGCAACGAACAGCAGTTATGTGCGCTGCGTCGTCTCCCGCTTCAATAGCGCGCAGCGCGCCCTCATAGGCTTGTTCCGCAAGCCAGAGTTCGTTTTGACATCTCACCCATTCGGTTTTCTCAAACGCTCGCATGCCTTGTTCTTTTCCTTCGAGCTTTTCCCGGGCAAAACCCATAGCGTTATCAGCGACTCCAAGCACCACACCGGTAAACAACATATTGCTGATCTGGCTGCTTATCGGTGCGACTTTACTCAGCACCTCCCTGGAAACCGTTTTCTTCGCCGGGAAATCCTCAAACCGAAAGGCATGGGATTGGGTCGATGACATTCCAATACCATCCCATTCAACTGTCATCTTGCACCCGGTTGACCCATCCCAGGGTTCATCTTTGTGCTGCAGAAAAAAGAGTTCCGGTAGCTCTGAACCTTCAACCTTTGCCGTGGTAATCATGAAGTCGGCCTGTCCGGATCCAGACCCAAAATGTTTATCACCCGTGATAAGAAAATGGTCTTTTTCGGGTGTCGCAATTGACCGGGTCTTCAAAATATCGCCGCCGGAACCAGGCTCTGAAGTCACCGTCCCCCACCAATGGTCTTGCGCACTCTCTATGACCCACTGGCGCTGAGCTCTCCACGCTTCAGGTTCGTCATCGACAGATTCAACGCCCAGGAAAAACCCAGTCACCGCTGGATGCATCGACGCGACCAGGGCTACACTCGGATCGCCATGAGCGATCGTTCGAACCATGTCAGAATAGCTACGCGCCGAACCCGCTGGTCCCTTCCACAACCCTCCCTGATCTGCGGGGACACCTGTAAGAAGGAATCCCGTTCCTTTTAATTGCTCGAAATCATCAGGGTCAAGCTGCCTGCGTTTTTGTCTGGGGATGACATCTTTCGCAAATGCCGCTGCAACGCTTTCCAGATCGCTTAGGACCTGTCGTGATTCCGTCATTTGCCTATTCCACAATGTGATAAAGTCAATCTTATGAGTGTGCCTTTCAATAACAGTTACGTCCAGCTACCGGAACGGTTCTATTCGCGACAATTGCCAACGAAGGTCGAAACCCCCGGGCTCATTCGAGCCAACCCTAATCTGGCACAATTGCTAGGCATTGATCCTGTATGGTTATCCTCTGATGACGGTATTGCAACCATGGCCGGGAACCTGCTACCAGAGGGCGCCGATCCTATCGCAACTGTTTATGCCGGGCATCAGTTCGGATCCTGGAATCCCCAATTGGGTGATGGTCGCGCCATTTTACTCGGCGAAATCATTGGTACAGACGGAGAGAGATACGACTTACAGCTAAAAGGATCCGGACAAACCCCTTATTCGAGAATGGGCGATGGAAGAGCACCACTCGGCCCCGTCATGAGAGAATACATCGTAAGTGAGGCCATGGCAGCTTTAGGGGTTCCAACCAGCAGATCGTTAGCAGCGGTCACTACAGGAGAACCCGTCCACCGAGAGGAAACTTTGCCTGGTGCGGTGCTCGCTCGCGTCGCAAAAAGCCATATCAGGATCGGTACATTTCAGTTTTTCGCGTCCAAAGAAGACAAGGAAGCACTGGGCTTACTGGTTAACCATGTTCTCGAAAGACATTATCCGAGCGCAATCAAGGCAGGCGCCAGCTTGAATACCAGGGCCCTGAGATTGCTGGATGAGGTCATGCAGGCGCAGGCAAAGTTGGTTGCCAGCTGGCAAATGATTGGCTTTATTCATGGGGTAATGAATACCGACAATGTGTTGCTCTCCGGTGAGACCATTGACTACGGGCCCTGCGCTTTTATGGATACCTACAATCCAGAAACCGTATTCAGTTCTATAGATCACGGTGGTCGCTATGCCTATCGTAACCAACCAGGTATCGCTCACTGGAATATGGCATGCCTTGCTCAGGCCCTGGTACCCGTACTGGCTGAGAAAGAAGAAAATGCAATTGAAATAGCAAAAGAAGCTCTGGACAAATTCCCCGCCTACTTTCTTGATGCTAATGTCTCAGGAATGCAACGCAAGCTCGGACTCGCAACACATCATGGCGATGATGAAATACTGGCGAAGGACTTCCTCGATCTGTTAGAAGCCCACCAACTGGATTTCACCTTGTCTTTCCGTCGCTTGTCCGAATTATCAGGTACTGCACCAGAGGCTAATGTCAGTTCACTAGCAGGCTTCCCCTCTGCATTTGACGCCTGGATGGCTCGCTGGAAGACCCGTTTAGATACAGAAGACAATCCCACACGCCAACAGGACATGCTTAGCACCAACCCGGCGATCATTCCCCGCAATCACTTGATCGAAGAATCAATCGTGGCGGCATCTGCGGAGGGGAACTTCGATCTGTTCAACAAACTGGTCGATAACCTGGCTAACCCGTTTGATCTGACGGGAGTTGACGTCAGGTTTGTGAACAAACCTAAACCGGAACAAGTCGTTCGCCAGACGTTCTGCGGCACCTGATCATTATCTCGGCAGACAGCCATCATGACGGTGTGCTCCCGCAAAGAGAAATCAGACTACTATGCTACGGGCATCAATCGTTCTATCCTTGC
This sequence comes from Gammaproteobacteria bacterium, assembly GCA_018645845.1. GTDB lineage: Bacteria > Pseudomonadota > Gammaproteobacteria > Pseudomonadales > Azotimanducaceae > UBA9659. The sequence goes on from JABGVY010000338.1 coordinate 19,011, forward strand.
ATTTCTCTTGCATTTCGCGCGGCCAGCCAAGATAGAGCATTTGCCATTGTCGCTAGCTGTACAGGCCTATTGAGACCAGAAAAAGGACAAGCATGACTGATTTCCTTCGAACGCCGGACGAAAATTTCGAACATCTCATAGACTTTCCGTATCAATCCAACTATCACAATTGGAAAGACATGCGGATGCACTATGTGGACGAAGGTCCAAAAGATGCGCCTGTCATGCTGCTCATTCACGGCATGCCAACCTGGAGCTTCCTTTATCGCCATGTGATTCCGAAGCTGCTAGGCGCGGGATATCGATGTATCGCACCAGACCATCTAGGATTTGGTAAATCGGACAAGCCAACGGACCCTAATTGGTACACCATCGCCCGCCATACAGAAATCCTGACCAGCCTGATTACATCCCTCGACCTTAAAGACATCACCTTGGTATGCCAGGATTGGGGCGGCCCAACGGGCCTTGCACAGGCAGTGTTTATGCCCGAGCGATTCTCCAGACTTACGATCATGAACACCTGGCTTCACCATGCTGCATACGAATACTCGGCGGCAATTCGTAACTGGAACGAAAACTGGCATGAGGGTGGGCGGTTCTTCCGTGAGAAACCAGATGTCGGGGCGCTCATGGTGCTGAGCGCAGGCCTGGTTGGACCGGGCGTCGCATTTCCGGCCATCAGTGAGGGCAAAACCATTGCAGGGCTAACCGGCGAAGCTGCCAACGTGTACAACGGATTCCGCGCTCCTATCCATAACATGCCCGATCAAGCATTCAACGGTATGCGCAAATTCCCCCTGTCCATCTGTTTTGACAATTACGACGACGGGAACGGTGCAGCCCAGACTCACTTTTATAACACCCTGCTTCAGTGGGCTAAACCGGTCCACTTTATCTGGGGGTGTGCAGACGATGTTTTCAACGAAGAATGGGGCCGCAAGTGGGCGGGGCAAATGAACGCCAGCTTCGACCCACTCGAAAAAGCCGGCCACTTTTTGCAAAATACCCATGGTGGCGAACTCGCTGAGCTGCTACTCAACCGTATAGAGGAAGAATAATGTTTGAAATAAGATGCTATCACTATGACCCCGCTAAGTTTGACGACTACAAAAAATGGGCGGTCGATGAAGCTGCCCCATTTCTAAAAGCCAACCTGAATGTTGTCGGCTTCTGGCTCGATAATGGCAATGCCATTGAACTGACAGGTTCCGACCCGGCACCGCAAAAACACGGCGCAGCTAATGTGACCTGGATCATCAACTGGGATTCAGAAGAACACAGGGCCAAGGGGTTCAAGGAGGTTTTTGAAGGAGAAGGATGGCAGGATATCTGGTCAAGACACCCGGATGCAGACGGCTACTTGCAAATGGAGGCCAGATTCGCCGAAGAGGTCTAACCTTCTGACTGAAGACAGGCTCGTTCCAGACGAGCCTGATCTATTGGTTCCGGCTATGCCTTGTTCTCAATAGCCAGTTTGTCACCGTCACACACAGGGGCTACGCCTCGGTCATTACGGTTACATCTTGATCGGCCAGCGACACTGCCTCCAAATAAATAAGCGCCTTACAAACTAATCAAGAAACTCAAACGAGGGATCATCCGGTCCATGGGTCGCACGAGTAATTGGTACCAGTGACTGGTTATTATCGAAGTCTTCCGACATCGCAGCATCCTGGTGCCAGGTCATTACGATCTGTCGGTATTTGATCTTCCAAACGCCGTGCCGCTTTTCCATTCGATCGAGATAACGGCCTATATAAGTCATCTCGGTATCGTCTGGCCTGCGATGATGTGCCGTCAAATAAGACTCAACATTAGCGATGCCACCCTCAATCCTGATCAGCGTGTTAGATATCTGATGCTGGGTATTGACGAACTTACGCAGCCCATCGGGTAACGCATCGCAAAATGCATGAGCAGGACCTTTATAACCGCCATAGTCCAACTCGGCGTCATCCCAACAGGCCGATTTCAATATCTCCGCGTCGGCCCGATCAACACCACGTGCATAGGTGTGTATGGTTTCAATAATCGCTAAACGATCTGCCATTTCCTCCAGGTTCGGAACCTGCCCGACTTCTGCCATTGTTACACTCCCGTCCGGTCTGCTTCCTGCACAGTAATTGAACCCATGTCAACAAAGGTGCCGTTGCGGTCAGCAATGACCTCTCCTCCCCCATCTACGACGAATACCGCCCCATTGACAAAGCTTGCTTCCTCGGACGCGAGAAACGTCACCGCATTGGCAATATCTTCCACCCTGCCACCCCGACCCATCGGGTTGTTAACACCTATCACTTTTGTCGCTTCTTCAAGATTGTTATGGTCCCCGACCGCCAGCCGCGCGGTTAAACCAGTTACCGTGCCGCCGGGACAGATGACATTACAACGGACACCCTGAGGACCAAGCTCCGGCGCCACTGACTGACTAAGCCCAATGACCGCATGCTTAGCCGCTGTATAAACATGCGGTCCTAAGCCAGCTCGAACTCCTGCCGTCGATGCGGTGTTGATAATCACGCCGCTTCCTTTCGGAGACATCACTCGGGTCGCGTGCTTGATACCAAAAAAGACACTCGACAGAAGAACGTCCATCGTCCTATGCCACCCCTCAGCGCTAATCTCCGCAATTGGGCCGACGCTGCCAAGAATACCCGCATTATTAAACATGATATCCAGCCGTCCGAATGTTTCCACCGCAAGGTCAACAACCGCGGATACGTGATCCTCAATCGCCACATCCGCACTGGTGGCAATACAGGCTTCACCGAGTTCCGCCGCAATCGCCTGGGCTCGCTCCAATTGCAGATCCGCAATGACGCATCTGGCTCCCTCAGAAACGAACTTCCTGGCAGTTCCTTCGCCAATACCGCTGGCGCCACCCGTTATTACTGCTACTTTACCTTCCAGTCTTCCCATCACAGGTACTCCTATTGCAAATAATCAACATTCCTCAGCCTTCTCACCGGTGCCCTCTTCCAACCAGGGACTGACAGGTCCAAGGTCTGGAAATGATTTTTCTCCTGCGGGATTCCGCACCAACATCTTGTACAGCATGTGTTGGGTGAATGTTGTTCCGCATTTATAGGAAGTTGCCACCACGATGTCACCCGCCTGTGGTTCATAAACTTTCCACCTGGAAGAATCCAGATGATGGTTTAGAAAGGTCTGGGTGACTTTCGGATCGTCCCTCGCATATCCCTAACGATCAGGTTTATGCGATATCTGATAGCGCCATACTCTGTTGCCTGGGGCTAGTTCAGTTTCTTGTCCCTGTAGTACTTGGTTCCCTGGAGAGTAACCTGAAGTGCCAGTCCATTTTTCGTTATCTGATAGACGCTGGTTCCCTGAGTCACCGTAGCAGCGAGTTCCAGTGACTGACCTTTGTCACCGAGCTCAGCGGCGGCATCCCCCTGGCTAGAAAAGTCCCAGCCTGAGTCAAGGAAATTCCTGTATGACTCCTCAGTATGAAAAATAAAGATGACACGGAAATCTTTTACACCCATCCCGAATCCACCTCCGGCAGACAACATGCGCATAAACGTTTCTTCTCCGGTACTGGTTTCCCGCGCTATACCTCCGCCACGAGCAGTCGACAGCAGCAAAAGATTAAAACCAAGCGAATCAAATACAGCGACACCTACTGATTTTTCAACCAAACCCTTAGTTTCCGGGTTGAGTTCATACAATTCTTCCAGTACTTCATCGCGCATTTTTCGGGTCGCACTTTGCGCCTCGGAGACCTTCTCGGCTTCTTTCGCTGGGTCGTCATCTTTACCAAAGAGCGCAGCTGAACTAGAGGTAGTAAACAACATTAATCCAATAAATATGATTAAAGACTTCATTAGACATATCCTGTTAGGTTTCGGTTACGGGCCTCTACCATATCACCTTTCTGGCCTATGGCGTCATTACAACTTTGAGTACATTTTCTTCATGATTGTCGAAAACCTCATATCCTCTAGCACCCTCACTCAGCGACATTCGATGGGTGATGATTTCCGTCGGGTCAATTTTTCCCTGCACGATCATCGGTAACAATTTAGGGATATAGAACTGGGGATTAACAATACCCGAACGAAGTGTGATGTTTTTACCTGTCATTACGGGGAAAAAATCAATACTGACTTGTGCTCCTGCAACCACTCCAATCACGGCAACCCGCCCGCCTGGCCTGACCACATCGAGCGCTAACTGCACCGTCGCAGGGCTACCAACCGCCTCAATTGCGCAGTCCGCTCCTTTGCCACCGGAAAGCGATTTCGTGACTTCTGCAACGTCCTCCCTGGATGGATTCAAGGGCCTGCAGCCCCTGGCCCTGGCTTTTTCCAGTCTGCTATCATCAAGGTCTACCGCGATCACCGTCGCTGCACCCCGCATCAACGCTGATAGTTGCGCAAAGACGCCAACTGGACCGCAACCGATAACCACTACCGTATCGCCTGGGCCAACTTCAGCGAGGTCAGCACCCATATATCCCGTTGGCAGAATGTCGGTGAGAAACAAGACCTGCTCATCATTTAGCCCATCAGGAATCTTAAAAAGATTGGTATCTGCAAACGGCACTCGAACGCCTTCCGCCTGCCCACCTGGATTAAGAGGGGACCCGAAAATGTTAGTCACCGGGCCCATCTGTGTCGTTTCCATACAACCGCTGTAAAGGTTGTCATCACAAAGTGCGCAAACGCCACAGCCAATAGTGCACGAGACCAATACTCGATCCCTCTTCCTGAAACGACGGACATCGCTACCGACATCCTCAACTGTCCCCAGAAATTCGTGACCTAATGTAAACTCGCCCATCTCAGAGCGGCTAGGGCCATGATAAATATGAAGATCAGAACCGCAGATGGCTGTTTTCTCTATTCGAACAATAGCATCGCTTGGCGCCTCAATTGACGGGTCCGGAACGTCCAGATATGAAACAGTTTTGTGATCCTGGTAGACGAGCGCTTTCATCGATATAACTCCAGACGAATGGCAAATCACAATGGTATGCTCCCGCTTTATCGAAATCCAATCTGGGGGACGCATGGAGCTGGGGCTAAAGGGAAAGAAAGCAATTATCACCGGCGGTAGTCGGGGAATCGGACTGCACACAGGGATGCTGCTGGCTCGGGAAGGCTGTTGCATTGCATTTTGTGCCAGGGGCCAGCCCGAAATAGATGCAGCAATAAGCAAAATAGGCGCCCAGGGCAATGGCACCGTTGTCGGCTTTCAAGCTGACCTGGAAGACGGTGACGCTACCCGCACCTTCGTATCCAGAGCGATCGAATCACTTGGGGGCGTCGATATTCTTGTGCACAATGCCAGCGGTTTCGACATGTCTGGCGATGAGGCAGGGTGGATGCGAAGCTTCCAGGTTGACATGATGGCAGGTGTGCGTGTGGTAGAAGAATCATTGGAACACCTGAAACAAAGCGAATCAGCAAGTATCACTTTCGTCGGTTCGATGGCGAGCAAATTTCACTTCGGCCGACCACCCAGTTCCTACGGCGCGGCGAAGGGCGCAATGAGAGTTTATGCCAATGAATTGGCCCAGGCGCACGGCGTGCACGGTATTCGGGCGAATGTTATTTCACCTGGTGCTGTCTGGTTTGAAGGCGGTTCCTGGGACCAGCGTAAGATCGAAAATCCAAAATTCTATGCGTCAGTCGAGAAAGGTATTCCGCTGGGCCGTCTTGGCACTGCGGATGAGATCGCAAGAGCCATTGCCTTTGTCGCAAGCCCGGCCGGCATCTGGATAAACGCAGCCCACATAGCGGCAGACGGTGGTCAGGTTGCCGCGGTCGATTAGGTCAGTGAAATTCAGGTTTCCTGAGTCGATCAGGTCACCGAAACTGAGAACTGTTAGCGGAGTTTTTCATTTGATGCGGTCAAACTAACGTCAAATCCATGAATCGAATTTTCCGATGCCATTAACGATTGGTCGATACGTGAAAACACACGTATGATTCAACTCTTTTAACCGACCGGATATTGAAATTGAACAGGGTATTATCAGCCGCCAGATATTTGCTAATTGTTGCAATCATTGGACTTTTCTCAGCTTGTGGCGGTGGCGGTGGTGGCAGTTCACCTACCCCAGCCCCCATCCCAACGCCCGAACCAGAACCCGAACCAGAGCCAGAGCCGGAACCGGAACCTACGTCCGATTTCGATAACGGCGTTTTTTCGCCTTACCAAACCTTCGAGCAAATGTGCGCAGTACCTCGAACGGGAACCGATAGGAACGGGAGTAGTTTCCCTGACACCCAGGGCGACACAGTAGACGAGAATAACTGGCTACGTTCTTCGAGTAATGAACTGTACCTCTGGTACAACGAAATAGTTGATGTTGACCCGGCTGACTATGCAACACCCGAATACTTCGAGCAGATGCAAACCTTCGACACCACCGCATCCGGCGCACGAAAAGACAAATTTCACTTCACGATTCCTACGGACGTTTGGCTAGATCAATCCCAGGGGGGCATATCCGGTGGGTACGGAGCAACCTTTGCTATACTTCAAGGGTCGCCACCCAGACAAATTGTTGTTGCCTACACTGAACCCGACACACCTGCGACCTCGCCCGAGGTCAATTTATTACGTGGTACTGCAATCCTGGAAGTCGACGGCGAAGATCTGGTAAACGGGAATGATGTCGATACCCTCAACAACGGCCTGTTCCCAGGTGACAATGAAACCCACACATTTGTCGTCCAGGATGCCGGCGCGGACACGACCAGAACTATCAGCATAACCTCAGCACAAATCGTCTCAACCCCGGTCCAAAATGTCTCGACCATCGAAACGAGCTCGGGTGTTGTTGGTTACATGACGTTCAATGACCATATTCGTACCGCCGAAACCCAGTTGATTGAAGCAATAGTACAACTGCAGGCATCGAGTATCACCGACCTGATCCTGGATATCCGATATAACGGCGGCGGATACCTGGACATTGCAAACGAACTTTCCTACATGATTGCCGGCGACTCAGCAGCCGGACAAATTTTTGAAGAGTTGGAATTCAATGATCAGCACCCTGAATTTAATCCCATTACGGGCGCGCGTCTCTTCCCAACTGAGTTTCACACGACGACACAGGGGTTCTCCGAATCAGGGGGCACGCCACTACCTGCTCTTGGGCTGGCCAGAGTTTTCGTGTTGACAGGATCAGGTACCTGTTCCGCCAGCGAATCTATTATTAACAGTCTCAGGGGAATTGATGTAGAAGTCATTCAGGTGGGCGCAACTTCCTGCGGTAAACCTTACGGCTTTTATCCACTCGACAACTGCGGCACAACTTACTTCTCCATTCAGTTTCGGGGCATAAACCAGAAAGGCTTCGGCGATTACACCGATGGGTTTTCGCCATCGAACACGCCACAGGTAGAAGGGGAGCCAGTCCCCGGCTGCCTCGTCTCTGATGATTTCACCCGGCAATTAGGCGATCCACAGGAAGGCAGGCTAAGGGCAGCACTACAGTATCGAGAAGACGGCACCTGCCCCACGATTGTCGGCAGCAGCTCCAATCAGGCTGTAAGTGCTGCACAGCCTCTCAATGCTGCGGACGGCGTTATCGCCAAGACAGCCTGGCAACAAAGCCGCATCATACCCTTGTAAAAAAACCCCTTTTTAGGAGGCTACGGAGGGAATTAAATTGCCGTTATCCAATCCCCGCCATGCCATTTGAATGGGCCTCTAAACAGGCGTATAAAATGTACCTTGTCCAATTCGAGCACAGGCAGAGGTTTTATGGAGTATCCGTTAGCGGGGCTTAAGGTCCTGGATTTTTCGAGAGTACTCGCCGGGCCTTTTGCTGGAAGAATGCTTTCAGACCTGGGCGCTGACGTTGTAAAAGTAGAGCCTCCCGATGGTGACGTGACTCGATAC
>JABGVY010000434.1 GCA_018645845.1 Gammaproteobacteria bacterium
ATACGATCAAAAATGTCTTTTAAGTTTAAAACAGCAAAATTTACCACCAGCGCGGCAACGCTGGCTCAATGCCCCACAGATGAGGGAGCCGAGATCGCTTTTTGCGGGCGCTCTAACGCGGGTAAATCCAGCGCTATCAATGCGTTGACGGACCAGAAAGCCCTTGCGAGGACCAGTAAGACACCAGGTCGGACCCAGTTAATCAACTTTTTTACGCTCGATGACGAGACCAAACTGGTAGATTTGCCTGGATACGGTTACGCGAAAGTACCTATTTCGATTAAAGAGCACTGGCATCGTCATCTGGATGAGTATCTGCGTGACCGAAAGAGCCTTCGCGGCATGGTGCTTTTAATGGATATCCGGCACCCATTGAAGGAATTTGACGAAATGATGATTGAATGGTCAATTGACAGTGGTTTGCCCTTACACATCCTTTTAACCAAGGCAGACAAGCTAAAACGAGGCGGCCAACAGAACGGTCTGCTGGGCCTACGGAAACATCTGCCAGCCGAAATAACGGCTCAGGTATTCTCTGCAACCAAAAAGCTGGGCATTAAAGAACTTGAAAGAAGCCTAACGGCGTGGCTGGAACCTTAATTAAAAGACCCTTGGAATAAAAAAGGCCCTGGTCAACGTTAGGGGAGAGTGTGACCAGGGCCCGCACTTCGGTTCTTTTGGGGGGAAAATCACCGAAGCTATCGCTTGCTTATATTATGACCGGCTGATCCCAGCAAAGTTCAACATTAAAAGTGGAGGTTACTCCACTTTTGGGGAAAGCCTGTATAAATGTGGCTTCCGTCAATGTTTGCTCTAATGAGCCTGATCCCAATTGTCCCCGATCCCAGCCTCAACAACTAAAGGAATACATAGCTCAACAGCGCTGGACATCAACTTTTCAACACCGCTTGCGACCTCCTGGACATTACTTTCCGGTACTTCCAACACCAGTTCATCGTGAACCTGCATCGTCATACGCGTATCAAGGTTCGCTGATGCCAGCCAACCATGCACACTAATCATGGCCTTCTTGATAATATCCGCCGCTGTTCCCTGCATCGGCGCATTAATCGCCGTCCGCTCCGCGGCCTGTCTACGCTGAAAGTTACTTGCCCTGATTTCAGGCAGGTATAGCCTTCGTCCGAAAATAGTTTCCACATAGCCTTGCTCGGCCGCTAGTGCACGCGTTCGATCCATGTAGTCCTTCACACCAGGGTAGCGATTGAAGTAAAGGTCGATATAATCCTGGGCCGCGCCGCGAGAAATATTCAGCTGCCTCGCCAATCCAAATGCAGACATGCCGTAAATCAAGCCAAAGTTAATTGCTTTAGCACTTCTCCTGTGATCATCAGATACATCTGATACCACTCCCCCAAACACTTCAGCTGCTGTTGCCTTATGAATATCGAGGCCGTTTTTAAAGGCATGTATCAGGCCCTCGTCCTGCGAAAGGTGGGCCATAATCCGCAACTCAATCTGGGAGTAATCAGCCGCCATGATCTTATACCCAGCTGGCGCTATAAACGCTCGCCTCACACGCCGACCTTCTTGCGTCCTGATAGGAATGTTCTGCAGGTTTGGGTCCGAGCTTGAAAGTCGCCCGGTTGCCGTCACCGCCTGATGATAAGAGGTATGTATTCTGCCCGTACTGCGAGCTATCTGTTTAGGCAGCTGATCGGTATAGGTAGATTTGAGCTTGGACAGCCCTCGATACTCCATAATAACCTTGGGCAAAGGGTAGTCGAGCGCTAGTTCCTGTAACACGGGTTCCGCAGTCGAAGGCTGGCCCTTAGGCGTCTTTTTGATAACTGGCAAATCCAGTTTTTCAAAAAATATCTGTTGTAATTGTTTTGGAGAACCGAGATTGAACTCTTCCCCTGCCAGGCCATAGGCTTCCTGTTCAAGCTCGTGAAGGTGTTTTTCCAACTCCCTGCTTTGCAGCTTTAGCTGTTCCTCGTCCAGTAGCACCCCACCGCGCTCCACGTCCGACAGAATAGGCACAAGAGGTATTTCTATATCCTGGTAGACCGAAGCCAATTTGCCTTCGGCCTGAAGTCTTGGCCATAAGACCTGGTGCAGCCGAAAAGTTATGTCTGCATCTTCCGCCGCATAGTGTCCCGCCTTGTCGAGCTCAATCTGATTAAACGTCAGCTGCTTGGCGCCCTTGCCGGCGATGTCCTCAAAATGTACCGTCGACAGGCCAAGATAGTTCAACGCAAGGTCATCCATATTGTGGCGAGACGCAACAGAATTGAGCACATAGGATTCCAGCATGGTATCGATTACCTTTGCCTTGATGCTCACGCCATGCCTGGCCATCACACTGATATCGTATTTAAGGTTTTGACCTATAACGGTCTTTTCGGGGTTCTCGAGTAATGGTCGTATTTTCGATAGCACCAGCTCCATCGCCAGTTGTGCGGGTGCACCCTCATAGTTGTGTGCCATCGGTACGTAGGCCGCCTTTCCTTCTTCACAGCAAAAAGACAGTCCGACCAGTTTCGCTTCCATATAATCGATTGAAGTCGTTTCAGTGTCGAAAGCAAAAGTATCAGCGCTTGTCAGTTTTTCCAGCCAAGTATCCAACTGAGACTCGTCAAATATAGTCTCATACTCGGTCACAAGGGTCGGCGTAACTGGGCTCTCGTTAGTGTCGGCGAGTGCATCACTATTTATCTCATTTACCCAAGGCCTGAACTCGAGCTCGGTGAATATGGCAAGTAGCCCCTCTGAATCTGCCTCTGAGGGCGCAAGCTCATCAACACTATACTCAAGCTGAAGGTCTTTTTTGATAGTGGCCAGCTCATAGGACATCGGTAGAAATTCCAACGAATCACGCAGATACTCGCCAACTTTACCTTTCACCGACTCTGCGTTTGCCATCACGCCATTGAGCGACTCATAAGCCTGCAACCACTTCGCAGCAGTTTTGGGACCACACTTTGGGACACCCGGAATATTATCTGAGGTATCACCCACCAGCGCTAAGTAATCAATGATCTGGTCGGCGCGAACTCCGAACTTCTCTTCCACACCTGGTCCATCCATCAACGTATTCGTCATGGTATTGATCAAGGTCACATGGGACGTCACCAACTGCGCCATATCCTTGTCTCCTGTTGAGACCAGCACATCCATTTCCCTGGCCGTCGCCTGGGTAGCGAGTGTGCCAATGACGTCATCCGCCTCTACGTGATCAACAACCAGAATCGGCAATCCCATCAATCGAATAATGTTATGGATGGGCTCTATCTGGGTGCGCAACTCGTCCGGCATTGGCGGCCTGTTGGCTTTGTAATCCTTATAAATATCGTTGCGAAAAGACTTACCCTTTGCGTCAAACACGACTGCAATATGACTGTCAGGATAGTCGGCTATCAGCTTACGAATCATACTGATAACACCCTTGATCGCACCGGTTGCTTGGCCTTTGGACGAAACTAGTTGTGGCAGTGCATGATATGCTCGAAAAAGGTACGATGACCCGTCGACCAGCACCACCTGATAATTATTCTTCATTTTTAACCTCGCTCATGAAGGGCAAAGATACTGTGAACACCACCCTTTTTCCATTAGCACTGCTTGTTGGCGTAATGTTTCTGTCAGAAATAGCATCCGCTGCGCCATCCCCAGAGGAATACGACGAGGACCAGATTGAGCTCATCGAAGGGGAAGATCGCCTGATTTATGAATACCGCCAGAACGGAATGCTCACCATGATCAAAATCGTGCCAAAAAAGGGCCTACCCTACTACATGGTTCCATTAAACGGCGCCCAGCGAATTGAGGGCCTTGATCATCAGAAAAAGCTCTACCCGCAATGGGTCATCAAGGAATGGTAGGCAATGGCAGCCTTTACTACATTTACTGAGGAAGCGCTCGCAAGGTATCTCGTCATGTTCGGCAAAGGCGAGCTGAAGGCGTGCACGCCTGTTGCCGGCGGCATAGAAAACTCTAATTATTTTGTTACCCTGGATAGCGGCTCGGGCGATATGGACTATGTGCTGACCATCATTGAACAGTTCGGTTTCGATGAGGCTCCTTTCTTCAACAAGGTGATGTCACATCTCTTTCAGCAAGGCTTGCCGGTCGCTGCTCCACTCTCCACGCTCGACGGAATGTCTTCTACCATTTTTTGCGGTAAACCCACTTTCCTCCAGCCGAGACTTGAAGGTAGCCACCTGGTAGCGGTCAATGAAGCCCATTGTTTTCAAATCGGAGAATTTCTTGGCGGCGCGCATCGGGCGTTAAGCAGTCTCAAATCGACGCGGGAAAATCCCTACCATCTTGGCTGGATGCAAAGCACTCTGAATTCTATTTCAGACAGGCTGACCGATCCCGAAAAAGCTCAGCTCACAAATTTGCTTGGCGAGCACGAGCGCATTGAAGCACTGGAACTACCTACTGGCCTGATCCATGGAGACCTATTCAAAGACAACGCACTGTTCACAGAACAGGGTGAACTCAAAGGCGTTATCGATTTTTATCATGCATGCCACGACATCCTAATCCAGGATATAGCGATCGCTATCAACGACTGGTGTCAAACGCCCACAGGGTCCATCGATGAAACACTGCGCGCTTCATTAATGGCGGGCTATGAAAAGATCCGTCCCCTGGAGAAGGAAGAGGCCCAGGCCCTAATTCCGCTGCAACGAACCAGCGCGGCCCGATTCGCCCTGACGCGTTTTCTGAGTGGCGACCCTCCGCTTAAGCCACCGGAAGAAATGCTACGTCTCGTAAGCTCACTCACTGTATAAATAGAAAACCCCAAATAGCGCGTCTTCATCGAGCCAGGTTTTTGCTCTCGAGAAACCAGCGCCCACCGCCATTGCCAACACTTCATCAACGGTATATTTGTGGGAGTTTTCTGTGTGTACTTTCTCGCCAGCAGCAAATTGAAAGTTGTGACCCGCAACACTGACAGATTGATCGCAGGTGCTTACCAGAAACATCTGGATACAACCTTGAGCCGCATCGTATGCAGCTTCGTGTCTGAACTGGCCGAGGTCAAAATTTGCGCCATATTCCCGATTGAGGTGTTCGAGAATATTAAGGTTGAAGTCTGCAGTGACGCCGCTCTTATCGTTATAGGCATCGTTGAGTACTCTGATGTCTTTCTTCATGTCGACGCCTATCAACAAACCACCATCGGCTCCTACCAGTGAGCGGATTCGGGTTAGAAATGCCAGCGCATCGTTTCTCTCAAAATTGCCAATACTGGAACCCGGGAAGAAGCTCACACGCCTTTTTTCACTTTCAAAGGGCAGTTCGAAGTCAGCCGTGAAATCAACGCAGGTCGCATGAACCTCCAACCAAGGGTACTCTCGACCAAGCGCTTCAGCTGCCTGAGCCAGGTAGTCCCTGGATATATCGAGCGGTGCGTAAAGACTTGGTCTCAGGCTATCCAATAGGATTCTTATCTTCTCTGAAGACCCGCTGCCGTATTCGATCAACAAAAAATCTTCGCCAATCAACTGACTAATTTCACTTGCGTGGTCACGCAATAATTGCGTTTCTGTTCTTGTTGGATAGTACTCTGGCTGTCGAGTAATTTCGGCAAATAACTGCGAGCCTTTCTCGTCATAGAAAAACTTTGGAGACAAGGTTTTTTGAGTCTTGCTCAAACCCGCCACGATCTCACCACTGAGATCACTGGCTTCAACCCCCTGGTCATAGAAGTAAACCGTTGACAGGGCATTCATAAACTTTCCTCGTTGACTAAATCCTGTGCCAGTCGAATGCCTGAAAACTGCCAGCGATCCGGAGGATAAAAGAAATTCCGGTAGGTCGGTCTGATGTGGGAGCGGGGTGACGCGCACGATCCTCCTCGAAGCACCAGTTGGTTCGCCATAAACTTGCCATTGTACTCACCCAATTGCCCGTCAAAAGGTTTGAAGGAAGGGTAGGCCCCGTAACCTGACTGAGTCCATTCCCAGACATTACCAAACTGGCTCTGCATTCCCTCACCGCTTTGACCCGAAGGATGGAACAGCTTCGAGTCTACAAAATTACCCTCTACAGGCATGTCTGCCGCTGCATGTTCCCACTCGTGCTCGGTCGGTAATCTGCATCCTTTCCATCTGGCATAGGCATCTGCCTCGTATGCACTGACATGACAGACCGGACGGTTCGGATCGGTCAGGTGTTCCCCTGTCAGGCGATATTCATAATAATTGTCACCTTGTCTACGCCAGTAAAGTGGCATGCTCCACCTTTGATCTCGCTGCGCCTGCAAGACCGCCCAACCATCTGAGAGCCATAATTCTGGCCTGTCATAACCACCATCTTCAATAAACTCTACAAACTCACCATTACTGACAAGGTTCGTTGATAGCTTAAATGGGTGAAGGAACACCTGATGCCTGGGCGTTTCGTTATCGAAAACAAATGCTTGACCTGCATCTGTACCTGATTCAACCAACCCGCCCTCATACTCGACCCAGCTGGCATTGAACTCGAGGCTGTCATTAGTTTTCTGTTTGACGTATGCGGGTTTAAGCGGATTATTTCCAAAGTTGTATTTTATATCCGTCAGGATTAATTCCTGGTGTTGCTGTTCGTGGTTTAGGCCCAGCTGAATGCGAAAGCTGATTTCGTCAACCATTGATAACTGAATCAGTTCAAGCATTTTCTCATCAACGTAACGCCGGTACTCAAGCACACGCGCAAGGGTAGGGCGCGACAAAAACCCCCGGTCAGTCCGTCTAAAAGGTTTACCAACACCGTTGTAATAAGAGTTAAACAACATTTCGAAAGATGGATCAAAAACGCGGTAGTTTTTACTGAACGGCTTAAGTAAAAACGTTTCAAAAAACCAGGTGACATGAGCCAGATGCCACTTGGGAGGACTAGCGTCATCCATTGGCTGAATTTGGTAATCCTCGACCCCCAGCGGCGCACAAAGTGCCATCGTCTGTTTTCTGACTGAAAGATAAAGTGCCGCCAGCTGGGATTCGTTTTCTAATTGCAGATTGGCACTCACAGGGACACCAGTACAAATGATGCGGCCATTGTAGGGCATGTGGTTTTAAAACAGTACCGCGAAATAATAGATATTTACCTAACGGATTGATTATGGCGCAAGCTAGAGAGACAGCCCGCGGATGACTCGTTGTATGCTGGAAGAATTGTGCGGCGCCTTAATAAATCCGGCATAACGTCCATCTGGATCTATCAGCACCAGGGACGCAGAATGATCAACAAGATAAGACCCTGGCACACGGCCGGGCACTTTCCCGAAGGCGATATTCAGTTGCGCCGCAAGCTTTACGGTTTCTTCAAACGTACCGGTATAGCCAATGAAATTGGGGTTAAAGGCCGGGACGTATTGCGCGAGCCGCTCCGGTGTATCGCGGTCCGGGTCGACACTCACCATCACAACGGTTGGAGGATCATCAAGAGCGCTAATGGCGTCATTTAGTACGCTTAAAGTAGTTGGGCAAACATCAGGGCAAGTGGTGAAACCAAAAAAGAGTAGAGACCAACCTCCTTTCAAATTCGATAATTCAGCAGGGCGCCCCAGGTGATCAGTCATAACGAAACCAGAGATCAACCGGGGTTCATCAAATCGATAGTATCCAATCTTCGCGGCGTCTTCAGCACTCATGGGTCTTGGGATTAGGACGCTCGCAAGCAACAATCCCAACATGACCGAAATAAAAGCAACTATGCCGAGCAGTGTGTTCCTGACGCCTGGTTCCATAATGTTAGGATCGCTCGTTCTAAGCTATATAAGTAACGGGAAAGAGGTAATGATCTACCAGGAGTGCAACGAATAATGCCATCAGGTAGAAGATCGAATACCGGAATGTCTCCATGGGCGCTTTTTCGTCATCCGTTAACAACATAACCAGCGCCCAGTATATAAAGCCGGCACCGAGTGCCAACGCTGATATCAGATAAAGGATATTGCTCATCCCGATAACAAACGGAAGCACCGACGTAATGACCATGATGATCGTATACAGCAGGATATGAACCTCGGTGTAGTGCGCGCCATGAGTTACCGGCAACATGGGGATATCGACATCCCGATATTCTTCCATGCGGTCAATTGCCAAGGCCCAGAAATGTGGGGGTGTCCAGGCAAATATGATCAGCACCAGCAATAACCCACCACCATCAACGCTACCCGTTACTGCTGTCCAGCCAAACAATGGGGGTGCCGCGCCAAACAGACCTCCTATAACAATATTCTGGGGCGTCGCGCGTTTCAGATACATGGTGTAAACAACACCGTAACCGAGCCATGAAGCAAGGTTAAGCCACGCTGTCAGCGGATTAATTAGCACAGCAAGGATGCCAAGACCCGCAATACCGGAAACACCTACAAACACGGCCCCTTGCATGTTCGTGACCCGTCCCTGGGCAAGAGGACGATTCTGGGTTCTGGCCATTCTTGCATCGATATTGGCATCAACCAGATGATTGAGTGCAGCAGCAGAACTCGCCACTAGCGCCACACCAAGGCTACCAAACACAATCACGTCGAGTGGCACCATTTGATTGGTTGCCAGGAACATTCCGACCAACGTGCAAAGCAACATCAAGAGGACGACCCGGGGCTTACAAATCTCAAGATAGTCTCGCCAGGATGGAGAGGGCAATATTGTTTGAGTGATATCAGTCATGGTCGGGTTGTCGCGAAATTGACACGGAATTTTACCGAAATTACGGCCTGTTTGCATGAAAAACCGATCCCAAATCGAGCTTCCGCCGATTGGTATCGACCTCAACGGCACCCGAAAAAACCGCAGGCACTAGCCCACGATACTTGACTATTAAAGCCAGAAACTACTCTTAGCCGATATTGGAGATTTTCAGAAGATGCTTCAAATCCCGCAGCATCGGCTTACCAGCCTTATCCAGGCTGTAACGCATCATAACATTGTGGTTGGGGTCCATTAGCAGCAGGACAGGGCCGTTGCCGGTAGCAACTGGTTTGAAGCTGGTCATGCCTGACACCACTTTAACGTCCGGATGCTCAGCACCAAGGTGTTTCAGCAGGCCCGGCGTGTCGGTCGAAATCAACACCACCCGCTGGACGCGGTTTGCATCTTTACCCAAACCAATGACTACCTGCCTCGACAAATACAACATTTCTCGACATTGATCGCCACAACCACCTTCTACCGGCTGGATCAATACCCAGGTACGAAAAGTAGCGAGTTCTTCACTCATGGTCGTACCATCTATCGATGGCATCACCAGCTCACCCTGATTCGTTGTCCCGGTCGGCGCCCAGTCGGGAAAGTGGAAAAATGTAGCATAGGCAATGAACATTGGAACAAACGCGATCAGTAACAATGCTATAAATCGCTTTCTGCTCGCCATCAATTTTCCCGATGGTGCGTCTGAAAAAGAGTTCGGTTCAGGTTTATTCACGATATAAGTCCTTCCTAAAGCTAAAAAACAGCCAGGCGATAACAACCGCCAGTGCCATCGAAAACCATTGAATCGCGTAGCCTCTGTGCTTCTCCGGGGACATCACTGTACCGGGCCAGTATCGCGGAAGCGCGCCAAGTTGGCCTGCCTCTAATCTGATCACAAACGGATATATTCGCTTACCCACAGCTGCGTTCATTTTTTCAACATCGATTTGTTGCACAATAATTGGAAATTCAGTCGTCAGTGGGCTCTGATCGTTCAGCAGCAAGATCTGATTGCCTGGTTGGTAGATTCTGCCCCGAATATCCGAAGGCTCGCGGTTCACTTTGGGAAATTTGGGCAGGTCCTCTCGGGTCCTGCCCATTGGGACAAAACCGCGGTTAACAAGAAAGAACAGTCCTGTATCGTCACGGAATAACTGGTGTGCCTCAAAGCCAACTTTACCCTTCAATACCTTGTTATCAAGAAGCAGAACAGGTTCATGATACCCGCCAACTAAACGCACGGGCATACCTTCCAAATCACCTTCTTCAGGCAGGTTTGCAGCCTCTAACGACGGAACAGCCAATCGATGCGCCTTCTGTGCCAGTAATTCGCGCTTCTCGACTTCCCGTTCGAGTTGCCAAAAACCCAGGCGCACAAAGCCAGCGAGGCACAGAACCGAAAAAACCGTTACCCTCCAGTTAAACCTGAACGTTCGCTTCACACGACTTCCTTCATTTATGCACAATTTCCAACGCTCGGAACGTATACTCCGCTGTCAGGTTTCAAGGCAAGCACAATGGTTTTCAAATTTATCGTCATCATCCTCTTCATCGCAAATATCGTGGCTCTTGGTGTCGCCCTTAGGGCGCTGCTGACAAACCAAACCGACAGTTCCGGTAAAACCGTCAAATACCTTACTGTCCGAGTGTTACTTGCAGTGGCACTGCTCGCCTTTGTTGGTGTCGGGCTGCTTACGGGCCAACTAGGAGCCTCCGCGCCCTGGCTGAGTTATTAATGGACGTCTACCTAATTACTGTATCCCACGAACCTTTTTTAGGTCCCAGTAATATTGAACCAAGTAGGGCTGAGGGCTCTCTTAATGGACGTCTACCTAATTACTGTACCCCACGAACCTTTTTTGGGTCCCAGTAATATTGAACCAAGTAGGGCTG
>JABGVY010000207.1 GCA_018645845.1 Gammaproteobacteria bacterium
AGCATTGTTGATCTGAGCCTCGGGCATGGCAATCAAGGACTCACCCGCCAACGCCAGGCCAAACACATGCGGCAGGCTGAACTGCAATTCCAGCAAACTGTCTGGGTTGGGCTTGGACAGAAAATCAATTGCGATGTCATAACTATAGACATCAATACTCTTCACCGCCGCTGCGTTGGGTATTTGTTCTCGCAACGCCAGTAGGCCATCAATAGGGGCGTGCATCCAACGGCAGGCAGCATAGGGTTTTATTTGCACACCGAGGGTTTCCCAATGACTACCCAAGTCCTTCACTAACTCTTCAGGGTGAAAACGCGGCGAACCCATCATGCGCCATAGGCCCTGGTCACCGTCTAGCACCGTTCCATCAGCCTGCGCACCAGTCCGAGCTGTGAGCACAGCATGAACTGCTCCCCAGGCAGATTGTCCGTAATTGTTTTTGAGTGCACTAACTGTCTGGCCCGGCACCAACCCAAGTTTTTGATACACAGGTAGTGGCATTTGCGCCGCCATAAAATACATGGCGCGCTGCAACTGCTCCTGGTTGAGCTTGAGCAGTTTGGCGGTAGCAATGGTGGTGCCATAAGCCTGTAATAGAGCGGAAGACCAGGGACCTTTTAACTGGGCCGGGAAATCAAAAGCAGCCCGCGACCAACGGATATTGAACTCGTAACCTGCGACAATGGCTTCAATCAGTTCTTCACGGTTATTGCCATAGCGCTGGGCAATTACTAACGCTGGCTGGATGATGCTAGCACCTGGGTGGCCGGTCAGCACATGTGAATCATCAAAATCCAGCATATTGGCGGCCATGGCATTGAGATAGACCGCTTCCAGCAATTTACCTTGCTTGCCCGAATGCAGAATTAGGCTGTCGCCACCGTTGACCTCGAGAATTTCTTCGAGATCATTCATCAGGCCAATATGATGTGCGCCCACTGCGACAGCCACTGAATCAGCAATCAACTGCTCGACCTTGGCAATCACCGGTGCCGGTATGTCTTTAAAGTCAAAGGCAACAACCGCTCCCGCCACCTGGGCCGTATAGCTGCCAGGCTCGGCAATTTTCTCAGCCTGGGCTAAGGCCCCCGGTAGCAACAGGCAAAAAATCAGGAATCGAGTCATCAAATGTCTCATAGGCTGTTTTTGTAGATCACTCCGTCTTTCATAATGACGCGGATTGTCTCTACACCTTCTTCACGTGGCTTGGCACCAATCCAGACGCTGTTCACGCCGATAACGCTAATATCTTCCAACGGGTTGCCATCCACCAGCAGAATATCAGCATAGGCACCCTCCTCGATGACGCCCAGCTTACCTTCCGGGTAGGGATTGCGGCGACCAGTCAATTTGGTCATTTCCCCGGGAGTCGAGGTCAGCGCCCGTAGCAGGGCGTGATTGCCAAACCAGTTTGAGAATACAAATTTCTCGAAATCCCGGTGCGCCCTGCTCTCAGGCAGGGTGAGAAATACCGCATCGGTGTTGAATACTATTTTCGGTTTGTACTTCTGGATCAGTGCTGCAAGCTCACCCGACTCCTCGTGGTAATGCTTAACCTTCTCGTGCATGGGACCCGCAGCCCAGTTGGGCAGTTTAAAAATACCGGGGTCAAGACCGGCCAGGTTGAGCGACCAGAATATGTCTTCTTCTACCATGCGTTTGACGGTCCTGGCGGACACCATCTGGGCGTGATCAATGACCTTTACACCAGCATCCATGGCGGCATTCACGGCCCGATCTGTATAGGCATGCACCATTACGTAGGTGTCAAAAAATTCCGCCGCCTCAACCGCCGCCTGCAACTCATCCTGCCGATAAGCATGGGACCAGATCGGGTCCAACTCAGAGGAAATGCCCCCACCGGCCATCAATTTAAGAAACACAGCGCCATTGGAAAAATTGTTTCTCGCTGCCTTTCGCACTTCGTCTGCAGAGTCCGCCAGTACGGTAATCCCCAGGCGCTGCAACTGGCCCTGGGGTCCACCCACATAACGGTTACCGGCCTGCCGAAAATCTCCATGACCCGAGGTCGGGCTAATGCAAGCGGCGCTATTATAGATACGCGGACCAACAATAGTGCCTTTATCGATTAACTGTTGCAGACCATTGTCCATCCCGCAGGTGTCGCGCACCGTGGTAAAGCCATCCATGAAGTGATCACGTGCATTGGCGCCAGATTGAATAGCGATCTGTGACCATTTGGCCCCTTCCAGACCGCGCAGGCTGCGGGTCAGGCCATTAAGATTGAAGTGCACGTGCGAGTCGATCAAGCCAGGCATCAAGGTTCGGCCGGCACCCTCAATTACCTCTGTGTTCTCAGGCACTTCCAGATTCTCACCAATGGCGCTGATGATGTTCGCTTCCACCATTACATCGCGCTGACCAGTCAGCTGTTTCGCGCTGCCATCGAAGACGCGCACATTTTTGAATAATACTGCATCGGATGCCTGCACGTTCGCCGCACCGGCAAATATCACCCAGACCATCAGGGTTATTGTAAATCGCATAGTAAAACTCCAGTTTTTCATCCACTCACCTTAACCGCCAAACCACTATTAAATCAGTCGAGGCGAACACAATCACCGGTCTTAGCGCATATATTCGTCATGGCCGCGCGCAACTTATCGGTGGCTGATGTTATCCTGCAGAAAATGGAGAGCCCGGTGTTTCTTTACAACGACAATACTCCCATCTCTTTTACTGATGATCTGCCCGAAGCCGTCGATGTGACCATTATCGGCGGTGGCGTGATTGGTATTTGCATTGCCTGGTTTCTGCGCGAGCGTGGTTACTCGGTGTTAGTCTGCGACAAAGGCCGCGTTGCGGGCGAGCAGTCCAGCCGCAACTGGGGTTGGGTACGCGCCATGGGGCGAGACCCCGATGAAGTACCGATCGCCATGGAAGCCATTGGTCTATGGGAGCAGCTGTCCGAACAGTTGGGGCCTGGCATTGGTTTCAAGCGCGGTGGCATCGCCGCCTTCGCCCGCAACGAAAAAGAATTGGCGGAACTCGAGGAGTGGCTGCCGGTAGCGAAACAGTACGGCCTGAATACCGCCATGCTGGGCTCCGAGGCCGCCAACGATATGATCAGCGCACCACAGGGCCGATGGGCCGGCGTTATGCACACCCCCAGTGACGGTCGCGCCGAGCCGTTTACGGCGGTGAAAACACTCGCCACTGCCCTGCAAGCCAGGGGAGGGCTGATCCGTGAAGCCTGTGCCGTGCGTACCATCGAGCAACAGGCAGGCAATATCTGCGGAGTAAACACAGAACACGGTTACGTAAAGTGTAGCTCCGCCGTAGTCGCAGGCGGAGTCTGGTCGGCCATGTTTCTGCGCAACCTGGGTATTACGATTCCGCAGTTGGCCGTAAGAGGCACCGTTGCCCGCACGGCTGAAGCACCGGAAATACTTAGCGGTGCTGCTGGCCTGGGTGATGTCTACCTACGCCGCAGGCAAGACGGTGGCTATACTATAGCCTGCGAGATGGTGGAGCATTTCATCGGTGCTAGCAGCTTCCGCCACCTGACTAAATATATTCCAGCTATGTTCACCGGCAGCGATATTCGCGCCCGCCCCGGAAAAGACCCCACCCAGCCATGGTTCTTTAGCGGCAAGTGGTCAGGAGAGGATGAAACCGCCTTTGAGAGGCACCGGGTGCTTAATCCCAACCCTTCCGCAAAAGCCTTGAAAACCATGCGCAAGAACCTGGATAAGCGAGTGCCCGAACTAAACGGAGTTGCCTTCACGGAATCCTGGGGTGGCATGATAGACGCTATGCCAGACATTGTGCCGGTTATGGACAAGGTGGAGTCAACGCCGGGGCTCTTCATCGCCACTGGCTTTAGCGCCCACGGTTTTGGCATTGGCCCGGGTGCAGGTAAGGTCATGGCAGATATGATTGCCGGCGATCAGCCACGTTACGATCTCTCGCGCTTTCGCTTCGGTCGATTTTCCGACGGCTCCAAAATGCGTCCTGGGCCCGCTCTCTAGCTGTGCAGGTTTTCTGTGGTCTCTCGGTCCGCCACACGTTGTGAATCGGGATCGCCCTGGATGACTTCGCTGGCATCTGTGGCGTCAAATGCGCCAGCCAAACTATCGAAGCGCTCCAGCACTTCACCACGGGTTCCTGGATGCGTGAAAATGAAAAAAGCACCTTTACGTAACTGGTCGACAGCGTGCTGGGCAACAACGGCGGGAGACATCCCGGCGCTAACGGCCGCCTGAAGATCGCTGTCAAATTCATCTGCACCATAGCGTGCAGTCTGGGCAATGTCTGTGGCCACAAAACCCGGACACAGCACCGACACGCCAATACCTTCTTCCAGTAACTGGTAATACAGCGCTTCGCTGTATCCGACCAACGCATGCTTGGTAGTACAATAGGCCGCCATGCTGGCAAGGCCCACGCAGCCCGCGACAGAAGCGGTATTGAGAATATGAGAGCCCTCGTCGTGGCCTTGTAACAAGGGAAGAAATATCTCTACGCCCCGCACAACGCCCATAACATTAACGTCCAGTGCCCACTGCCAGCGCTCCAGGGATAAATCACCAATACCACCTTTAGCCAGGACTCCAGCATTGTTCACTAACAAATGAACTTTCCCAAAAGCTGCGAGGGTGGCATCAGCCGCAACCCGCATAGATTCCTCTGAGCTCACATCGCAATAAACTGCACAGGCATCCACGTCTTCAGCAAGCAGTTCAGCCACAGCTCGATCCAGGCCCGCCTCATCAATATCGGCCATCATAATTTTCATGCCTGCGGCCCCACTAGCCTTACTCAGTGCCAGCCCAATACCTGAGGCGGCGCCGGTAATAAAGGCTACTTTTCCACTTAACTCTTTCATCACAAAACCTTCACTTAATGTTTTCTACTGCTTTTACATCAGAGCCCCGTTTTAGAGCACTCGCCATTTCAATGCTAGTCAGCAATTCATTCATCGAGTAATTCTTCAGTATGTCATCGCGAGTATAAGTAGAATTAAACCCATTTTTGGGTCGATAGCCAAGTAGCTCTGCCCCTGAACCCTGGGTCTGTGACTATTACAATTTTGCGGCTGGGTTTGATTCCAGTTGTTGCCACATGGCCTCTACACCGCAAACGAAACCAGTTCGGCAAAGTTGGTATTTCCTTCCCCCGTTACAGAATTGCCGCTAAACAACATCAAAAAGTCTTGGTCGACATTAATGAAACTCTCAGAACTCGAGAATTTTCGATTCCACGATTTTCGATACCACTTTGCATCACGCCTAGTCATGGCAGAAGTTGATCTAAATACGGTGAGGGAGCTTTTGGGTCATTCCTCTCTAGAAATGACTCTGAGATACGCTCATTTAGCACCAGAGCATAAGGCTGCGGCAGTAGCACTATTAAATTCGGGAGATTCAGATGCCAGGATTACCAACTAGAAGATATTTCAACACCCAGCAGCTAGCGGAACATTGGAACAAACCCGAAGACGACATCGAACACTACTTCGCAGAATTCGGTCTTAGACGCGCATTTAGAGTATCTAAGGAAAAGCTTTCGATTAATGAGTCCGATCTGGGTAGCGACAAAATCAGAGTGCAGTTTGTTGAGAATAGTCAAAAATACGCCCAAGAGTGGCTATACATCTGCGAAGGAGAAGAGACTCCTAGAAATAAGGCTGCTTTGCTTATTGGATTAGAGCCAGGGTTCTTTAATTCGGTTTTAGAGGTTTGGGTGGGAGACCCTGTGACTCGCGTAAATGTTGAGGGATTTGGCCACGAGAAGCTTGAGGTCGTAAACCAAGACACATCATCGTTACTTGAATTAGAACTGGGCGAGCTTGAGTTAGTGGTCACCTTAGAAGAGGCAAATAGATTTGAAGAAAAATGGCTCCAGCCTTCTACTGCCGATGACGATCTATTAGGGCGCGAAAAAGATGGCCTACAGAGGGTAATTGCACTGCTAGCGGTTGAACTAAGCAAAAAAGATCGACGGTACAGGCATGGCGAGCCTCCAGATCAAAAGCCAAACTTCAAAGGAATCGGAGATTTAATCCACAAGAATCTACCAAACGGTGAAAAATCACCCGCTGCAGACACCATAAGAAGAAAAATCTCTGAGGCATACGGCTCTTTGTTCTCAAATTAAATTGTCATTTGCCAATGGATTTTGTCATTTGCCACGACTCAGCACCTAATACCTCGGACACTCACATCACTCTCTAGAACGTGATGGAACTGTCCAGCAATGTATATAACAACTTACCCAAGGCTTTCACCTCAGGAAACGCGCGCATACTGCGGCAGCATTTTTTCAGATTTTTCTTTGCGTAGATCAAGAGTCACCGGACTACTGCTAGGTGTCCCCGCTCCGGAATACTTAAAAATTGGGTGCCGAGTCTGTTACGAAAGGGAGGTAATCGACGACTGGATTAACAAATACGCTACTAGACAGCAGAACACTTCGCAGACTTCGGGGGTGTGCTTGTGAAGAAGCCCAATAAGGAAGTGATCTCATTTATTCTGCGGAAGCCAGGGTTGCGAGCAAGGATTAATGCCCATTGTGTTGCGTGTATTTACGACAACCAGGCCGTTGGAACATGGAGGAAACAGGTTGAGGATTGCACTGTAGAGGACTGCTCCCTTTACGATGTTCGTGCCAAATGTAGGCATTCCGCTGCAGAATCAAACCTAGAACATATAGATAGGGTATTAGTCTCCCAACGAACGGAAAGTTCTGAAACGCAGCAGTTTGATAGCAAAGAAAAGCAGGAATTGCGCTCATGAACACTATTCCGGGCAAGTGGGATTCCGAGCAAAGCCTCGCGATGGATGGAGAGTTGGTCGCGAGCGAACAAGGCAAGATTTCTTCGACTCCTCTCGGGGATCCAGATTCCATTAAGCTAGAACCCCGGCCCTGGCTCGTCGATGGCTTTCTGCTGAGAAAGAGTGTCATGGCTTTGGTCGCACCGGGTGGCACGGGCAAGAGCAGTTTCGCCTTGACCTTAAGTTGCTCCATTGCTGCTGGTACTGACGTATTGGGGCTGGGGCTTCGAGAATCAACAAACGTCATGTTGCTCAGTTACGAAGATGACAAGTCGGAGATCGAACGTAGGTACAAGGCCGTGTGCAAAAAGCACAACCTCAGCTTTGAACAACACAATGTGTATTTACCTAATAAACCAATACAGTTATTCGATTTAGAGGGTTCCCAACCAACCCCAACATTATCTGCGAGAGGCTTGAGCGATCATCTAATAGAGCGAGACATCGGTCTGTTGGTCATTGACCCACTCTCGTTGATAAACCCTGCAGACGAAAATAGTAA
>JABGVY010000158.1 GCA_018645845.1 Gammaproteobacteria bacterium
CTGGTTACCAACCTCATAGTCGGTCATGTCCTCCATCAGGATGAGGAAATTTTCGTTTTCAAGACCGGTGAAATAGAACTCAGGACAACGCGCTTCGGTCAACGGGTCCAACTCTTCGGAAAACCGGGTCTCACGTTCGTAAAGGTTGTACAACATCGCTACCTGTCGGTTAGTTGGGTTCTCGGATGCATATTTGGCTATAACGCTATGAGGAAGACCCTCGCTCTTACCCTCAAAGGAAAGTTCAAGCTTCGCGATGTCCGCCATCATGCCAGTCCCCTCGCCCAACGGAGACCGGGAAACCTTCGAAATGCTCGTCCCTTCGGGAAGAAACACCCCCCTCAGGGATTCTGTTAGATACTCTGGTGTAAAACCTTGTGGAAATTCAGGTAAAGCCATTAGCCCTCCAATACTCTACGGGCACATCTATTGTACTTGCCCTTGATCTCAATGTTTCTCGCCAGGACCTGCCCGACTTCGCTGTGTTGCCAAAGTGTGTTCCAGCGCAGGGCTGGTAGTCAACGCCCGATACCCTTCGTATTCTTTTGCTCACGACACCTTTCACCTGATCGCTATCTTCACAGAAACCACTCTGGTCATTCCTACTCTTCACTGAAACCCTTCACTGCAACCCTTCCACTGTGCACCAACTCAATGTGTCAGTGCCTGACCCTATCAGGATAACCACCGGGGGAAACCGAATGCGATTATCACCGATTGAGCGAGATGCCCTGAACGAAGAGGATGTTTGGTCAGGCCACAGTTCTTATTTTTCCCCTTTCGATTGGCTCTCTCTGAAGGAAGCGAGGTCGAAACCCTTCTGGGCTTTGGTTGGGGTCTGGCTGTAACAAACGACATCATAGAAATCACGGAAGGCAGAAATCCTGCCCTCGCGTATTTCTGCAACTCCACAGATATGCGGCGTCATCAAGTCTCGACCCTGTTCGTCCCAGTGATGATCCACCCGTTCGGTAAAAACGATATCACCCTTACTGGCTATGTGAATCAGTTCGGCACTGAAATGCGTCATGGTTTTAAGAATCGGGATCTGAGCGGCGAAGCCGCCCCGCGCCATCTGCTCGAAGAGCTCCGCCTGGCCATTAATCACTGCAAGGCCGCTATTGGCCCAAACAAACCCCTCAGTACACACAGCCTTTACGACCTCAGGCAAATCACCGGTTTCCATTGCCCTGACCAACTCTAAAACCAGAGTTTCATTACCACCAGCCGCTTTCGTAACGTCTATCATAAGAACCATTCCCTGAGGAATATTTACAGCTTCAATAAAACCACATAAGTGATTGTCTTCACCACCCCGTGAATTTGTATATTCCCGACACAGCCCATAAAGTAAACCTAACAATTTTTCATAAGGAACCAAAATGGTTGCTAAGTTCCAGTTTATTCGCTTTGAAGGCATAGAAGATGGTGTTGCACGAATAGTGCTCGCCCGCCCTGAAAAACGTAACGCACAGAACAAGTCCATGCTATATGAGCTGAATGACGCTCTCGATATGGCATCACACGACGTCGACTGCAAGGTGATCGTCCTCGCCGCTGATGGCCCAGATTTTTCTTCCGGCCACGATTTAAAAGACCGCGAACCACTAACACGAAAGCCCGTTGGGACCTGGGCCGGCTTTGGCCAACCGGGAATCGAGGGTCATTGGGCATTTGAGGAAGAGCTCTATCTTGGCCTCTGCTGGCGATGGAGGAATATACCCAAGCCCACGATGGTCGAAGTTCAGGGCAGGGTCATCGCTGGCGGCCTAATGCTGGTCTGGCCGTTCGATATTATCGTCGCCAGCGAAGATGCACGTTTTTCTGACCCTGTGGTAGCGTTCGGTGTAAACGGAGTCGAGTATTTTGGACATCCGTGGGAAGTGGGTGTTCGAAAAGCTAAGGAAATGTTGTTCACCGGGGAGGCCCTCACTGCGGAGGAATGCAAAGCACTGGGCATGGTGAATCATGTGGTATCCAGAGAGGAGCTGAAGGAATTCACTATGAAAATGGCTAAACATATTGCCCGCCAGCCCATGCTGGGTCTGAAACTAGCCAAGCAGTCCGTAAACCAGATGCAGGACGCACAAGGCCTGTGGCCATCTCTGCAGGCCGCCATGTCACTGCAGCACATGGGACATGCGCACGAGCGCCTGATCCACGAGTCAGCTATCGAACCAGAAGGCGGCGAAAAGATTAAAAAGCAGGCAAAAAAGAAGGAATCTAACAACTTCGACTGATGTTTATATAGGAGACGAGGGAATTCTCGATCCCCTTTAAAACTGGCGCGCACTACAAAAAGCTGGTAACTTTCTTCGCCTTTCAAGAACGTTTTATTTGGTAAACGCCAGGAGACCTAGATGGCAGAACTTTCAATTAATGAAAAAGTAATGGACCTGACTCCGGAAGGCCCACGACTCAAGGGCATGCGCTGCAAAAGCTGCGGCAATCATGTGTTTCCTATGCAAAAGGGATGTCCAAAATGTACTTCTGACGACGTAGAAGAGGTCCATCTAGGTACCAAAGGAACGCTATGGGCGTGGACCATCCAGGGTTTCCCCCCCAAAGCACCACCCTATCTCGGTGAAACAGACCCCAGCAAGTTCGAACCCTACGGCGTTGGTTATGTAGAACTCCCGGGGGAACTAAAAGTAGAATCACGGTTAACTGTTGCAGATCCCACAGCGCTTAAGTCAGGCATGGAAATGGAACTGGTTGGCGAAAAAATCGGCAAAGACGAAGAGGGTAACGACCTGATCCCCTTCGCCTTTGCACCCGTCTA
>JABGVY010000430.1 GCA_018645845.1 Gammaproteobacteria bacterium
CGGTATGACGAGTAGTGGTTAAACGCTACCAAGTTTTTTGTTGCTTGTGGTGATTGGCTGATCGGGTGATGGACGATTAGCCAACGTAATTTTCTGTTGGCGTAGGGAGAAATGGGCTGCCGTGGTTTTAACCATCAGATAGCGGTAAAGGCCCTCTGTTTCTTAAGCATATAGATTGGAAGCAATGAAGCGACAAGACCTACCCATTGCCAGAGTGGAACCATATTCATCACGAGAGCAGCATGAGAACGGGCGTCAAGCACAAAAACATACCAAAGGGCCATATTGCCTACGATTCCAAGCGTCAACACAAGGCCTAAAACCACTTGGGACAAGAACCGTTCGTTTACAAAGTAGACAAGCACCATACAGGCAAGTAGTGGTGCTACTGCCGCAAACAAGTGAAAACCAAAAGGGACACACCAAGTGTACTTTGTCGCCAAAAGATAAACAGCCAGTGTGAACGCCGCAAGAGAAGTTGCAGCGAGATAGCTAGCAAGTTTGACCCAAACAGGACGCATAACACCCAGTTAAGCGGCATATTGACCGCAGGTGCTTCGTCCGAATGAGCGTAACGAATGACTTCAACTGCATGTTAGGTGTCCGTCCATAAGACATACTTCTTGGCCCCATATAGATACAGCGCTATGTATGACGGTATCGCAAGGAGCCAGCCAAACGCTTGCGCGATGATAAATACTTCACGCGTCATTCCTTGTATCAAATCTACCCCAGTAAGGTAGTAATACAAGACATTCCAAACAACGTAAAATATTAAGAACGTTCGCCAAAAAGGGCGAGTAAGTAGGGCGACGCTAAAGCAGTAACCGAACAAGCCTAGCATGTAGGGAACAATGAAAACGGCTGAAGAGATCATTATTCTGGCTTCCCGGGATGAATAGTCGTGATGGTTTTTGTCAACCGGCCTGCCGGTCACAGAGATTAATCGATCGATTTCAAAGAAAGGCAGTGCCAGGCGTTCCTGTGATATCTATAGCGTTTTTGAGCCGAATGTTTTCATCAACGATTTCGATGGGCTTCTCGTTGCGTCAGTTCACGGCTCGCCACGAAGTTATAACACGTCCGTGCTTCTGATCTTCTCCGTTATGTGTTCAGGTGGCGAGCGTGTCGTCATGCCCGTCGCTCCATACTATAATGCACAGACACCGTCAGCATACATCGGCGCTAAGCCTCCCTTGGATGCCGCGCGCCAGCCGCTGGCAGAAGTCCTAAACTTTGCGGGGAAAGGTAAACAAAATTTTAATACTACGGGCTATCGCTATTCTCCTTGCCGTAACGGTGCGCTCAGGTTGTCTGGCGTCCGAGACTTCGGATACAGCACCGGGTTTTGTGGGTGTCTCTGTTTGCAAAGGTTGTCATGTAGAGTCCTTCGAAAAATGGCAGGGATCCCACCATGACCTTGCGATGCAGCCGGCCACGAGCGATACCGTGCTGGGTGACTTTGATAATGCAAACTTCACTCAATATGACGTGACCTCTGTCTTCTACAAGCAAGGAGACAAGTTCCTCGTGAAGACAGAGGGGGAAAGCGGTGAGTTGCAGGAATTTGAAATAGGATACACATTCGGTGTTTATCCGCTGCAGCAATATCTCATCGATTTTTCACGTGGCAGGAAGCAGGCGCTCAGTATCGCCTGGGATTCAAGACCAGCAGAAGAGGGTGGTCAAAAGTGGTTTCATCTCTACCCGGACGAAAAAATCGGTGCAGATGACGTGCTGCACTGGACCAGGCCAAGCCAGAACTGGAATACCATGTGTGCGGAATGTCATTCGATGAATCTGCAAAAGAACTTCCAGGTTGATACTGCTACATACAATACTACCTGGACCGATATTGACGTGTCCTGCGAGTCCTGTCACGGCCCGGGGTCTGATCACGTAAACTGGGCGAGCCAGGGGCCGGAGCTGACTAGCATGCAGGGTTCTCTTGGCCTTGTTCTAAACTTCGATGAGCGAAAGGGTGTGTTCTGGCGAACGGATCCATCCAGCGGGCAGCCCGTCAGAAGCGAATCAAAAGCCACGGATAAGGAAATCGAGGTATGCGCTCGATGTCATTCCCGTCGTAGCCCAATCAGTGGAAACTACACTCACGGTGACCGGCTGATGGATCACTATTTGCCGCGAACACTTGATGCCGGCATGTATCATGCCGATGGGCAAATTGATGACGAGGTCTATGTGTACGGTTCTTTTCGTCAAAGCAAGATGTATCAGGCTGGTGTCACCTGCAGTGATTGCCACGAACCTCACAGCAGTGAGCTGAAACTCCCAGGAAATGCAGTTTGTCTACAGTGCCATGAGAGCAAAACATACAGCCAACCGTCCCACCATTTTCATGAGCCCGGTGGGCCAGGGGCGGCCTGCGCTGACTGTCATATGCCGGTGAAAGACTACATGGTTGTCGATCCACGTCATGATCATAGTATGCGTGTGCCTCGTCCCGACCTGTCAGAGAAATTCGACACTCCAAATGCATGTACAAACTGTCACGTGGATCAATCAGCGAAATGGGCAGGGAATAGCGTCCGCGAGTGGTATGGGCGGGATGCAGAAGGCTTTCAGGGGTATACCGCTGTACTGTCGAGTGCTCGAGCCCGTGAACCCTCAGTGAGCCCCCAGCTCGCCGATCTGATAAGAGACACATCCACTGCGGAGATTGCTCGTGCCACTGCATTGACCGAGCTGGGTCCGACGTTGAGTTTGCGCACCATTGATGTACTGCCACTGGCACTATCTGATGATGACCCGGCGGTTCGTACAGCTGCAGTAGCCATCCTCGACCGCACGCCGCTCAATGTGCGAGCACGGCTTGCATTTCCGATGTTGGAAGATCCGGTCCGCATAGTTCGTATTGAAGCTGCCCGTGTTCTTGCAGCCATTCCGCCGGGCGAGCTTGATGGCAAGCAACAGGCGCTCTTAGACAGGGCTGGAAACGAATATGTTGCTGCGCAGATGGCGAGTGCAGAACGTCCGGAAGCGTGGGTCAATCTTGGGAACTTCCATGTCTCCAGAAGAGATGCGACTAGTGCGATAGAAGCTTATCGGAAAGCCATCGAGACCGGTTCGGTTTTTATGCCGTCCTATACCAATCTGGCTGATGTCTATCGCGCGCTGGGTGATGAAACTAGCGCAGAAAAAGTGCTAAGGCAGGGAATGGAGCGTTATGGTGAAGATGCAACCCTACGCCACACACTTGGGTTGTCGCTCGTCAGGCAGGGTCGCCTTGAGGAGGCGCTGGTTGAACTGCAAATCGCGGCCGGTCTTACAACGACCAATCCACGTTTTGTTTATGTCTACGCTGTTGCGCTGAACTCTTCAGGCAGGAGCCCAGACGCGATCAGTGCTCTGATCAGTGCTCACGATCAGTATCCCAATGACCAGGATATCATTCAGGCGCTCATTTCCTTCAACCGGGACCTTGGCAACGATGAGCAGGTGGAAATTTACACGAGTAAACTTGCGCCGCCGACACGCTAGTCTAACGTCGCTGGGCGACGCCCGATGTCTAGTCAGCTAAACGTCGAACGTCAGGGCGTGACGACAATGGCCATGTCAATCTGGAAGTGTTCCCCGGAAAGTACCGGGTAGTCGACCCGGGTGCCTTCAGCGAATGGAGCAGGTCAGTTGCCCGAAAGAAAACGGCAAATTTGTGTGTTTACAAGAAGTTAATTTGTCGGAATCCAATTGACCGCTAGCCTCGCTGATCGGTGGTGCGTCCGAAGTAAGTCGCTCCTTTGGGGTTGAAAAACCCAAAGTCTTTTGCGGGATAGGGACTGTTGCGGCCGATAAGATGGGCAAACCGAGGCGGGTTTCGAGCAACAACGTCATCGCTAATCACACTGTTAAGGTCTTCCTGTGGTCTGACATACATTCGATTGAAATAGACCGTCATTCCGACGCGCTCGCCGGGTATTGTCCTGGCGCCGGCGCTGTGCCAAAGATTCCCGTGAAATACGGCGACCGAGCCTTTTTTGGCCACCATCGGTACAGCCTGCTTGAGGGCGCCGGGGAAAGGGTTGTGTTGTTTTTTGTGTGAGCCTGGAATCACTAATGTAGCGCCGGATTCAAGCGAAAAGTCATCAGTAACCCACATCATGTTACTCGCCACTGGCGCGACGGGAATGGGCTCCGGCACCATGGGTGCATCTGTATGCATTCCCTGGGGCGGGTCACCTTCACCCCTGACGTGGCCATGATTGCTGCTAATTTGGCAACTTTCACCCATCAGATAAGTAATTAGCGCTAGAGGTTTTTCAGCCATCACCGCCTCTTCGAATATTCTGCCTCGCGCCAACAGCCAAGTGACAAGATAACTCTTGCCATTAGGGCCGGATAAAGGAATCCGCTTGCCGGCAACGCGATCTTCTTCTCCGAGCCTTAAGATGGTCTCTCGTAATTCGTCAAAAAAGGCTAGCGGCTTTACGTCTTCAACAATGGTGTAACCATATAGCTCCAGCTCCAGAACATTCTGCGTTAAATCAAGTCGAACAATTTCATCTCGCATTCGATCTAAACGCTTGTGTGCATCAATCATTGTTGGATGTCGATGATCGGTATCACCGACGGTTTTTTCACTTGTCATCGCTCTCTCTCGCTTGATTCTCGTTCAATGAAACAGATCGTTCACTTAAGATTAGGAAGTTTAAACCGCATTTATTCTTAATTTCAAAAGTATCTTGGTTGGGACTTCTTGCGAAAAGAGGTCCGTGGGTTGTTTTTTGGTAGTTTGGCCGCCATGTTTTCGCGGCTAGTCGTCTAATTGACTTAACCGCCTACCTTGCTCTGAAGCAGTGCTTCGAAATCAGCCAATCAAAGATTGCGGTTACGCTCGAGGGCGGTGTTGCTCGCGATAAGCCGCTGGAGTGACGCGAAACCAACGCTTAAACGACCGCCTGTCGTTAGCCGGGTCTTTGTATCCGAGTAACTGTGCTACTGAGTTCACGCTGATATCCGTTGTGATCATGTATTCAGCGGGAGTCTGCGCGTCTAGTAGATCTGACAATTGTTCGCTAGGTAGGAATATCAATAGCCGATACGTTAAAGTAGCGCTAGATCAAGACGATAATGAGAATGTATATCACTTATTGACACTACGAGGGCTGGATATGTATCTCCCGAATCGCAAGCAGGAACCGTAGACTTCTTAAACCAAAGCGGACCAAGGGCGGAATCAGATGGAAACAAACAGAGCCAGTGACCAACTGTTCAAACAGATTTTGCGGTCCCCTAAGATAGCGATGCCAACAGTGGTGTTAGGTACCGTACTCATAGTGGCAAATGTGGCAACCTGGTACTTTGCACTTCAAGGGCTGATACCCTTATGGGTAGGCTGTATCATCAACGGTGTGTTGTCCTACGGCATGTTCAGCGTCGCCCACGAAGGCTTGCATCGCACGGTCTCTCGAGTGTCCCCGCTAAACGAGTTTATAGGGAGCATAGGCCTGCTATTTCTTGCCCCATACGCCCCTATGCCCATTACGCGCTGGATTCATATGCAGCATCATCGCTTCGCCAATGCTGAAGCAGATCCTGACCGTTTTATCCATGATTCTCCCGTTTGGCAGATCCCGATTCGGTGGTCAAACTTTGACCTGTATTACTTTGTGTACTTCCTCCGACATGGGGGGAAAGTACGAGATAACCATCTTGGTCTGGTGGTTGGTTTCGTTGCTACTCTCGTGACGATAGCTTCGGCTGCGACTTACTTTGGCTACGGCGTTGAGATTCTAATGTTGTGGTTGCTGCCAACGCGGATTGGTTTGTTCTTCGTGGCGCTTGTATTTGTATTTTTACCGCACTATCCAGGCGTTGTGTCGCAAGAGGAAGATCCGTTTTTAGCCTCTACCATGCGCATGGGCTGGGAGTGGTTGTTGACCCCGTTAATGGTGTATCAAAACTATCACCTTGTTCACCATTTGTACCCAACAGTGCCGTTCTACAAAATGCATGACGTTTGGTATTTGAAATACGACGAACTGAGTGACGGAAACGTTAGCTATCAAACAGCGTTCCAGATGGAGCCTGAAAACATGGCATTGCATTTGGACTACCACCGAGCGTAACCGTTTCTGCCGTTATTGGCAGGAGTTAGGCTGCTGGATGAATAGCTAAAGATGGAAAGGTATGCCAGGGGCTTATTGTTGAGTTCGGGGCCTGATACCAGTAGCAGCCCTAGCTGCGAGCGATTTTTGCGCCGCCGCTCACCAGCGCATCCCGCGCTAGTTTGATGTCATTAAGCATCACATAAAGGCATGGAATTAGAATAAGGGTAATGACTGTTGCAAACAAAATACCAAAGCCCAGTGAGACGGCCATTGGAATCACCATTTGAGCAGCCAGGCTTGATTCTGTCAGTATGGGTAACAGGCCAAAGAAAGTGGTAAGAGACGTTAGCATAATGGCGCGGAACCGCTCAGTCCCTGCTTTAATAACCGCCTCTAGGATATCCATCCCATCAGCAACAGACTTGTTGACGAAATCAACAAGAATAATACTGTCATTCACTACCACACCGGCCAAGGCAATAATGCCGTAGACGGAGAGTGCGCTAAAGGGGATGCCAACGATAATGTGCCCAATCAGTGCGCCAATCATTCCGAATGGGATCACACCCATGATGATAAGGGGCTGTAGATACGATTTCAGTGGGATGGCCATTAGGGCATAAATGCCAAATAACGCAAGCGCGGTGGTCAGAACCATACGCTGGATCAATTCGTCCTCTTCCTGGCTTGCACCACCCAGCTCGATTCGCACATCGGGGTGCTGTTGAG
>JABGVY010000431.1 GCA_018645845.1 Gammaproteobacteria bacterium
CGGCCGGACGGCAACTCGATCATCGCGATACTATCGCGCTGGTTATGAGCGTTATGGCTTATCCAGTCAATTATCATCCCATGCATTGCTAATCATTCCTTTGGTCGCATGCCTAAGCTAGCCCAAAAGCTGGTGTGCCCGCAACTTCTTGCTGCAAGTATTCAGCGTCTCGGAACAGACCTGCCTGAATCTAATCTCCGTAAAAACAAGCCCGACCCAACCAGAAAATCGCACCGGAGTTAAAAGTCATTACCTGATCACGCCATAAACGCGAGTAGGTTTAATCCTCAGAATGACCCGCTGTTGACTTTCCAGCCAGCCCTCAAAGTCCTCTGGCTCATCAAACCCGGTGTTACGTATATTGTCGAACACCAATCGCGTATTACGCACCAGGTTCTCCTTTTCGACCGTCACATCCCCCTCTATCGAAACGAAGTTAAACGGTTCCGCATTGGGAACAACACACAGATTAGCGCGGCAGTCTTTTTCAAGGGTCTTACTCTTGAACGCTGTTCCGGGCGTACTCACCACCAACTCATCACCATCACGGGCATAGGCGACGACTGAAGAAACCGGGCTACCACTTTGACGCAGCGTAGTGAGTACAGCCCACCGACATTCGCTGATAAACTGATCGAATACTTCGTTATCGGAAATCATGTTCTTTACCTTCAGGCGGAGTGGATAGCTATAATGCCCGACAACAAACGGAGATCCCATGCCCAAATTAACTAGCTATGAGCAGACATCTTTTCTAGAGACACCTGGCATTTTGATGCGAATTTCCTGTGTGCGACCTGATGGAAGCCCACTGGTCACACCCATCTGGTTTGTGCTTCATGAAGGCAGCATCTGTTTTACACCAAGAGCACAGTCAGAATGGTTCGGTTGCCTGCGCAATGATCCCCGTGTTGCACTCTGTATCGATGAGCAAGCACTGCCGTACCGAAAGGTGATTGTCGAAGGTACGGCGGAATTGGTACACGACCTGGGCGAAGATGACGCTTGGCGTGATCTTTATAGAAGCATTGCACAGAGATACGTGCCTGAAGATGCCGCGGAGGCTTACGTTCAAAACACGATCGACCAGGCTCGCGCTTTATACAGATTACCGCTGGATAAAAGTGTGCTCAAAAGCTGGCGCATGCCCATTGATGGTGAATCAGAAACCGGTATCTGGCATCAGCGTTACTATGCACCGGGTACAAAATTTTCAGAAACCTGAATTACTGACATCGTGATTTTCAGATAACTTTCTAAAAACCAGCAATCGGTTGTTGGCTGGCATCGGAATGTCTTCAATCAGTTCTAGCCGTTGTGTCTCGGCCTCAGCCTGGACAACTTCAATGTCGCGAATACCACTGCGCACGTCACGGGCCTTTAGCCATTCATCAAACTTTGCATTAGATTCTGTGGTAAAGGCGCCTCTGTATTTATAGGGCCCGTAAAGAATAAACAGGCCACCGTCATCAAGTAGATTAGCTGCTCCTGCCGTTATACTGGGTATTAGGTCTGCGGATATGATGTGCATCACGTTGGCGCAAAACACCGCATCGAATTTCCCGGCAATAGCGAACTTCGCAACATCCAGGTAAATCGGCTTTTCCAGCCCTGAAAGTGAGATTCTTTTCAGGTTTCGTTCTAAGGCACCAAAGTACGGTTCCTTATCCGCTGGTTGCCAGTTGACCTCTTTTAGGTGATTTACGAAATACACCGCATGCTGGCCTGAACCACTGCCGATTTCCAACACCCGCGAGCCGGGCACTAGCAGCCACTTCAACTCATCGGCGATGAACTTTTGGTTGTTAGACGCGGCATTATTGAAGAGTTCAAAGTTGGCGCTGACTTCATTTCCCATTTATGACACACTCGCTACCTGTCGAAATTTTAGTCAGTAACCTAATCATTATTCATATTAAAGGAGAGCAAACATGGCGGCTTATTTTATCGCACAATACACCGTAAATGATCCGGACCTTTACGCGGAGTACTCCGCAGGCGCTGGACCGACACTCGCGGCGCACGGCGCAGAGCTCGTCGCCTTTGACGTTGCCGCAGAATCTATAGAAGGCGCATCACCAGGTCCTCAGACCGTTGTCATCAAGTTTGAAAATACTGAAAAAGCAAAAGCATGGTACAACTCGGATGACTACCAGGCAGTTGTAGGAAAGCGTTTGGCTGCTACCGAAGGTTTCTCGGTTATCTCGCAGTCTATGAATCCAGGAGGTTAACAACCAGCCGGGCTTTGCATCGCAAAGTTATAAGTTAACCAGGACGCAGGGGGTTAGAATTTAATCCCCCCGTCCCCTCTTCAGGCTCGCCAGATGCGCCGATTTACTGAGCCGAACATTTCTGATAATTCGACCCGCGTGGGGGTTAGTTTCACGGCCACATAGTTCGGATCGGTGGGGCCACCCTGAAAAAAATCGTTTAAGTCATAGTCGAGTACATCCCAAGCGTGAGCCCGACTTTCATCGTCCATCAATAATTCCACACTGCCTCGACACATAATATGAACGAAGTTTGGCGGCGAAACCTGCCACTGAACATCAACCAATGGGTTGCTTGCCATCTGCTTTGCTTTAGGTGTGTTCGGGCCTGTCGCCAGCCAAAGCACATCACCTTCCCAGGTGGGGTGCACCATTCGAACTCTTGGTCCATTTTGACTCTGGGTAGCCCATGCGCTCCAGACGGCGGCCGCACTTGCCTTGCCTACTTCCTCAAAAAATGCGTCTTTTTCTGCTACTGAAACATCAGTCATGTTCAAGATCTCTGTTGATAGTTAACGTTCAATTGTGGCAACCCTCGCAGAATGAAACTGGGATCTGCTACCGGGCGACCCGCCGACGGGTCCAACTGGAAATCACTAAAATTTTCTACCAGCTCATAAAACCCAATATTTAGTTCCTGCCTTGCCAGAGGCGCCCCAATGCAGTGATGTACGCCGGAGCCAAATGCCATCTGCATACCAGCTTTCTCACGATCAACATCGACAGCATCAGGGTTCGAGAACTGTCGCTCATCACGATTAGCAGCGCCGTAACGCAACATCATCATGTCGCCTTTTTTCAGTGGGTAGCCACCTAATTCCGTGTCCCTTGACACAAGCCTGGGTAGCCCCTGCACCGGTGCTTCAATCCTCAGGGCCTCCTCCACGAAAGTCTTAACCCGTTTCTCGTCGCCACGAATTTGTTCCTGGATAGCGGGATTGTCACAGAGCGCCAACATGCCCCAGCCAAAGGTGCTGGTCGTAGTTTCGTGACCGGCTACCAAAAACTGATTAAGGACTGACAAAATTTCGCCATGGGTCAATTGGCGGTCGACTTCTTCCAGCTTTGAATTCGCCAGAATGGTAATCATATCTTCCCTGGGTTCAGCGCGACGGGCTTCAATCAACTTGATCAGAAGTCTTTGCAGATCCAGAGCCAGTTGCATCCTGTGTATCAGCACTTCCGGTGGCACCGGGGCCATCTTCAGACCAGCAGCTGCAGCGGCTGCGGCTTCATAGAAGAACGCGCGGTCCTCATCAGGAATGCCCAATCTGTCGGAAATAATTTCCAGAGGAACAGGGCCTGCAAACAGGCCCATGAAGTCTGCGGCCGTTGTTCCTTTCATCGCCGCAATATTTTTGTTGATAACGGCTCGGACACTGTCTTCGCTTTTCCTGACCTGCGAAACGGTAAACAATTTTGACACCAAGGATCTGTACTGCGTATGTTCGGGCTCATCAAGGGTCAACATTGTCGGTGGTATCTCGATCATTTGCTCATTGATAACCATGGCTTCCGCTTGCTGCTCTTCCGAGAGCGTCATGAACATCATTTGTTGTGCGCCGCCGAGAAACTGGTCGTACTTTGAGGAAAAGTCGTCCGTCCGCTTAATAGCCTCACGCAACAGGTCATAACGCGTGACGACATGGAGGTTCATCTCCGGCATGAAGTGGACCGGCGCCTCGTCCCGCAATTTTTTATAGGCCGGGTAAGGGTCGATCAGGTTTTCAGGGCTGAATAGCTGGGTAGATAGTTCGCTCATGATCAATGATTCCTGTCAAATAAGGGCTGCCGGTAGACTACGGCGGTGCAGATATGCAGTCAAGATTGACGGTATTAGGCAGGCAGCGGAATTACCATCCCGCTCATATCGCCTTTGCCTTCGTCATTATAAAGAATGTTGTAAGTTCGCCTCGCGAATAGCCATTTGTCATCAACACGCTGGTATTGATCAGCATAGGTACCAATGTTGAACCTGCCGCTTTTCGAACCCCGGGGCCTAAGGTGTTCTGAGAGATACCACCTACCGGTGGCCGAGGCACCATCAATTTCCAGCGTGCCCTGGTAAACCAACTGGACGACGAATTCAAAACCATTCATCGCGTTGTTCCACATATCCACCACTGCGTTCTTACCGGTAATCTCATTACCCATTAGGTCCCAAATACCGTCGTCAGCCCAGGTACTTGCCCACAGAGGCTCGTCCCGTCGGTTAACGGCATCGGCATAGACTGCCACCAAATGCCTGATCGCAAGTTCATCTTCTGCAAGATTACTCATCTGTCATTTCTATCTTGACGGTTGATCGGCCTACGTCCCTGACATCGGCAAACATCTCGCTTAGCTGACGCTTAAGCAAGGGAATCAATTTATCCGGGATATTGCCGGTCGTGATGCCCCGACTAACCATACCTTCAAGCAAACAGACTGTCAGCAGGTTAGCTGTTTCAAAATCTTCGGATTGCGCCAGATCGGGAAACAGACTTTCGGCAACCTTGCGCCATGACTCGTCCAGGTTTTCATGGTTTAGCGCCATGGCTTCCCGAAGATCATCATCCGTTCTCGCAGCAACGCTCAACTCATGGAAGACAGTAAACAAAGGGGACTGGAGTTGCTGCCAGTAGGCATCAATACCCTCACTGATCCGGGTATGTTCGGCACCCTCATTTACTTTCAGTTCCCGCTCTTTAAATATCTGCAATCGCTTGGAGTAAATGTGCCTGACTGCTTCGAGAACAAGATGCTGCCTGGATGGAAAATGATGCAACATCGCGCCACGAGAAACCCCGGCCTGTTTGGCGACTTTCTCTGTGGTAGTGGCTCCGTAACCCAAGTCATAAAAGCAGGCCAGAGCGGCCTCTAAAATTGCAGCGCGAGTGTTCTCGCTTTTAGTTTGTTGCCATGTCTTGTCGCGCTTATCTGCGACTTCAAGGGGCTTTGGTTCGGTCATGGGCCTGTTTTTTGCGTCGGCAATCTGCTTTCATACTACTCCGTTTGACCAGCTCAGTCATCCTACTAAGAGGTTGCACCATGACTACCCCAAACATTTTGCTCGTGACCAAAGGTCATCCGTTCGAACGTGATGCATTCTTTGGTCTTTTTGATGATATCGATGTGAATTGGACCCACGTTGAACAACCCGCTGCCAGAGAATTCTTTAACCCAGAACTTGCCGCTAACTATGACGCTCTGGTGATGTACGACATGCCTGGCATTCAATTTGGCGAGGACGGGCCGGTAATGGAAACACCCACTGACGGCTATAAGAAAGGTTTCATGAGTCTTCTCGAATCAGGGAAAGGCATGGTATTTATGCACCACGCTATTGCTGGCTGGCCTGCGTGGCAAGAGTACGCGGAAATTATCGGCGGCCGGTTTCTTTATCTACCGGATACGCTAAGGGGAGAAAGTCGGCCGGACAGCGGCTATAGGCACAAGGTTGAGCACACCCTCAGTGTTTTGGAAAACCACCCTATTACCAGTGGATTACCGGCTGAATTCCAGATGACTGATGAGTTGTACCTTTCCGAAGTATTTACAGACAGCATTGAGCCACTATTAACGAGCAGCTACGATTTTACCCGTGACAATTTTTATTCAGCGACCAAAGCGGTTAAAGACGGAATGATGTTCAACAACGAAGGGTGGGAACATCCGGATGGCTCTAACGTTGTTGGCTGGGTAAAGCATTATCGCAACAGCCCTATTGCCTACGTGCAGGGCGGCGATGATCCTGAAGCATACGCGTCGACTCACTACCGTCAGCTAATACAGAACAGCATCCAA
>JABGVY010000432.1 GCA_018645845.1 Gammaproteobacteria bacterium
GTAGACAGTGACCTGGTAATCCTCGGTCCAGCGATCATGTGGGCCGCCTCGCTTTCCTTTGGGCGCGCCGGCGCCGAACTCACTCATGATGAGCGGCTTGTTCTTGTCTGAATGCCAGCGAGACGAGGCAATATCAGAGACTTTAGTGTAGTACCAGCCCAGGTATTGATTGCACCCCAGCACATCAAGGTGATCGGCGAGCGGATCATCAAGCGTATAGGTTCGGATGACCTTGCCATTCTCTTCTATCTTATCTGGCCGCATAAACATGGCCGCGGTGGTCAGGCGGGTGGGGTCAAGCGACTTGGCGGTGGTGATCAAGGACTTCAGGAATTCCGTTCGAGCCTCAGACGCAGGGGTCTCATTCGCAACGGACCACAAAATAATACTCGCCCGGTTTCTGTCGCGAACAATCATTTCGCTCAGCTGGTTGCGCGCGTTGTGAAGTACCGCTTCGCTTTGCCAGTTGATGGCCCAGTAAACCGGAATTTCACACCAGAGCAGAATACCCATTTCATCTGCGATCCTGCACATATGATCATTATGCGGATAGTGCGCGAGTCGGGCGTAGTTGCAGCCGAGGGCTTTGACTTCTGCCATCAACTGTCGGGCATCAGCTTCTGAGTTGGCTCTGCTGGCTTCGCCGATGATTTCTTCGTGGATCGATATACCGCGCAGAAAAATAGGTTGGCCATTAAGCAGGATATCTTCCCCGCTCGTTTCGATAATCCTGAAACCAATTCTGTCCTCAACACTGTCGTCGTCGATTGAGAACTTAACCTCATAAAGCGCTGCATTTTCCGGAGACCATCGATCCGGCTCTGCCCCGATGGTGAATTGACCAAAGCCATTGCTGTCGGTCGTGA
The DNA here is from genome assembly GCA_018645845.1 of Gammaproteobacteria bacterium. Lineage (GTDB taxonomy): Bacteria > Pseudomonadota > Gammaproteobacteria > Pseudomonadales > Azotimanducaceae > UBA9659. Next base: position 867 of record JABGVY010000432.1, read on the forward strand.
TCAAATGTTCAATGCCAAGGCCGGGTATCGACAGGTTAACGTCTTTGTTCGCACCATTATCAAGTTCAACGAAGCCTTTGATCTGGCGATCGTTATCTGGATCAAGTTGGCAAAAATAGTCCCGGATGAAACTTTGTGGCGTCTGTATTAGCAGTACATCCCTGGTGATGCCGCCGTAGTTCCACCAGTCGGTGTTGCGGGTTGGTACGCCATCTTTGAGCCGCTCGTCATTGATCTTGGCGACGACAAAGTTGCCCGTGGGCTTAAGGTGGCTGCCAATCTCTGTCTCGAACGGTGTAAAGCCGCCGGTATGCCGCATCACCTCGACGGCATTGACCCAAACGATGCTGTGATAGTTGGCGGCGCAAAAACGAAGGAATGTTCTGCCGCCGTCAACTTCCACATCCGGCAGTTCGCGGAAGTACCAGAGAGTACCTTCATACCACAAGAGAGTCGGTTCCTGTGTGTTCCAGTCCCCGGGTACCTTCATGGTGGGGCTTTGTTTGAAGTTGTATTCAGACGCCCAGTGGTCATCAGGCGTCAGGTTTCTATAGTAGCCGAATGGGTTTTCGTCTCCGAACAGGTCGTAAAACCCTGTCTCGTAGGGGTCAATGATGTAGTGCCAGTTACCGGCTAGTGATTGGTGGTCTCTGTTGTAAGGGTTTTGAATAAGGTTCATGCCCCGTAGAGTAGGGACACTGGGTAAAAAAGTCGATACGCTTAGGGGAATCCACTAAGTGAGATCAGCGATGTCCTTAACCATGTCTTCCATTGAACGTGAACTTTTCCTGTCCGCATTGCATGTTGGGATCATTAGCATTCCCCGCGCCAGCAAAGGGCCGCTGACAGTGCCTATCTGGTACGACTACCAGCCCGGTGGTGAGGTTTGGGCTATTACTGACGCAGACTCCATTAAGGGTAAGCTGCTGACGAAAGCGTCACGTATCAGCCTGTGTGCTCAGACAGAAACCGCGCCCTACCAGTATGTTTCGGTTGAAGGGCCATTTACCACACGGCCTGCAACTCAGGAAGAGTTGCTGGCGATGGCCATTCGTTACTTGGGTGAAGAGCAGGGCCGGGCGTATGCGGAGAACTCGGCAGGTGGTGGTGAGGGAAGCATCGTTGTCTCAATAGCGCCGGAGACCTGGTTCTCGGTGGATTACAACAAAATGTAAATTGGGGTCGCGTAAAGGCTCAGGGTAAATGGGAACTGGCCAGATTGTGGCAATTTACCTGGCGAGAGCAGTCGCAACAATCTGGGCATAGCGTTCTTTGCTAATAGTGGCAGCGCCGTTGTGCACGCAAAGACCGGCTTAACTCGGATTTATATTCAGAACTAAGCTCAACCCGTATATGCTGAACACATGAGTGATTATAATCAGCCACTGTCAGGTAATGACATGCCCCGGTTTGCCGGAACGGCAACCATGTTCAGGCTGCCGGCGGCGTTGGACTCATCATCGGTGGATGTGGGAATCGTCGGTGTGCCGCTCGATATTGGTACCAGTAACCGGGTGGGCGCCCGCTATGGACCGCGTCAGATTCGAGCTGAGTCGGTATTGGTTCGCCCCTATGGAATGGCGACCGGTGCGGCGCCGTTTGATTCTTTCAATGTCGCCGATCTTGGTGATGTGGCTCTCAATACCTATAACCTTGAAAAGTCGGTCGGTATTATCGAACGCCACTTTGATGCATTACTGCAGCACGATATGAAAACAATATCGCTGGGGGGCGATCACACCGTAACGTTGCCCATACTACGTGCCTATGCAAAGAAGTACGGTCCGTTGGCTGTCATGCATGTCGATGCGCATGCTGACATGAATGATGAGATGTTCGGCGAGAAGGTTACTCACGGAACTATTTTCAGGCGGGCGATTGAAGAAAAGCTGATTGATCCCAAAAAGATGATCCAGGTCGGACTGCGCGCTACCGGCTATGCGGCTGAAGATTTTGATTGGGCGAAGTCCAAAGGTGTCCAGGTCGTTCCCGCTGAGGCGTGTTGGTATCATTCTCTGGCGCCGCTGATGGAAGACTACCGAAATAATCTCGGCAGTGAGCAGCCGGTTTACCTGTCATTTGATATTGATGGCCTTGATCCATCCTGTGCGCCGGGCACTGGAACCCCCGAGCCTGGCGGGCTTACTACGACCCAGGGTATTGAGCTGATACGGGGCTGCTCCGGGCTGAACCTTGTGGGCGCTGACCTGGTAGAAGTCTCCCCACCCTATGACCCAAGCGGCAATACCGCCTTGTTGGCCGCTAATCTTGTTTTTGAGATGTTGTGTGCGTTACCCGGGTGTAAAAAAAGATAAGTTTTACCCGAAGGCGTTTCCCAGTGAGCCTTCATTGAAGGCTTTGTTGGCAATAATATGCAAATGCAGGTGAAACACCGTTTGACCCGCATCGGCGCCATTGTTGATCACCAGGCGAAAGGCGTCGTCTACATCAAGCTGTTTAGAGACCTTACCCGCGACCAGCAACAGATGGCCTAATAGTGCCTGGTGGCTTTCGTTGGCGTCGGCCAGCCGGGGAATATCCTTTGCCCTTGGAATAATCAGCACGTGTGTCGGAGCCTGTGGGTTGATGTCCTGAATGACGATGCAGTGATCGTCTTCATACAAGGGTTCTGATGGAATTTCGCCATCGACAATCTTCCCGAAAATTGTTTTATCTTCTGTCATTTATATTTCCTTGTGCTGAGTCGTGTCGACACCGCCGTAGATACATTACCGTCATTTCCAGAGTAGCGTCGAGGTTGGAAAGCCTGTCAGTTTACCCATGCTTGCCCACATCCCAGCCAGCTCCAGCGATCGTTTCAGCCGCAAATGCGCGTGGTTTATCTTCGAGTGTCGTTGCCATGGTGTCGTTCCATCGGTTTAGAAAACCAAATAACGAAATGACCGCGACAATCTCGACACATTGTTTGTCTGAAAAGTGTTCCTTTAGGGCAGCCATATGTTCAGGTTCTACTGCGTTCGGCACCATGCCGGCATGTAATGCAACTCGAAGTGCCGCTTTTTCTGCGGCGGTGAAAAGGGCGCTTGTCTCGAATTCAAAGGCCGCCTGGATTTTCTCGGGGCTGACTCCGTTTGCTTCAGCGCTATGGGAGGTGTGCGCCTGGCAATAGCGGCATCCAGCTGCATTGCTGACAACGAATGCGACGAGTTGCTTCAAGCTTCTATCCAGTTCGCCACCGCCGATAATGCCTCCGGCAAAGCCTCCGAATGATTGCAGCAGTTCGGGCCAGTGTGCCATGGTGAGCGTGCTGTTAGGGACAAATCCCATGGCCGCTTCTACCGCCTGGAAAGAGGATTCCATGTCGGGGAGCGATTCCCGCGTTTTAGGTGTAACCCGTGTCATTCGATATCTCTTCTGCTTGTCAGTGGAGGCTAACAATAGCAGGGATATAGATCGAATTGGCCGGATTTAACCCCGGCCGTACTCGGCACTGGTCGAAACCGTTGACTAGCGGCGTTTTTGGTCTTTAAGCCCTTCGGTAACCACTTTCAGAATCTGGCGACAGGTCACTTGCCCAACCAGCAGTCCATCCTCCACGACGGGTCTTCTGCGATGCTTATGGTCCAGCATTGAGGTGGCAACATCCACGATATCATCGTGAGGGTGCTGGACTTCAACTTCACGGGCCATAACATCGCCCACCAGCGCGGAGCCAAACTCCTCGTCATTGTAGACACCCGCAAGAATAACTCGCAGGCAATCCAGTTCCGACAGCATGCCCATTAATGCCTTCCGTTCATCCACAACAACAAGCCCCGATACTTTGTGATCCAATATCCGAAGTGCTGCTTCGTAAACGGTGAGTTCTGGCCTGGCAGTGACCGGGTTTTTTAGCATGTAATCCTTAAGTTCTACGGAACCTAACATGGTTCTACCTCCTCATCAGGGTTGATCCTGGTCATTTCCGGCTCACTAACTAATAGCCGGTACTATCACTGGTCGTTCAGGTAAGCGCCCGAGCTACTGATGTAACCCATTCCACTACGGGTGTGGGATACACGCCCAATACGACTAGCAGTACTGAAACCATGCCGAGAGCCCACCCGCCGGCCAGGGGCACGTCGATGTCATCCTCTGAAACGGGTTGCTTCGTCATGGAAAAAATGATTCTCAGGTAGTAGTAAAGACCGATACCACTACCAACCACTACGGCCGCGAGCAATTGCCACAGGCCCGACTGTACGCCGGCCGCGAAAATATAAAACTTGCCGATGAATCCCACCGTAAGCGGTATACCTGCCAGTGATAACAACATTGCGCTGAAGAAGGTAGCCAGCAGGGGGCGACGCCAGAACAGGCCCTCATACTGTGAGAGCTGATTGGTATCGTGATCCGACGGGGTGCTCCCGGACATAATAGTCACCACTCCGAAGGCGCCGATGGTGGTCACGAAATAGGCGATCAGGAAGAACATGCTGGCTTCTATGGCAAGCTGCTTGCCGCCCACAGCACTGGCCGCAAGGAACCCGACCAGCAGGTAACCAAGGTGCGCGATAGAAGAGTAAGCAAGTACTCGTTTTATCTTGTCCTGCCTCAAGGCGAGTATATTGCCGACGAGGATTGAAAGCAGTGCAACCCAGAATAGTGACTCCAGAATCGCCTCAAATCTAAACCCATCAAATGACACAAAGAAGCGTAGCAGCACCGCGAAGATACCGCCTTTGGAAACCGTCGCAAGGAATGCTGTGGTTGGTGCAGGTGCACCCTCGTAAACATCCGGCGTCCACATGTGGAAAGGAGCCAGAGATAGCTTGAACGCGATACCAGCGAGTACAAAAGTCGCGCCGATCAGAATGTACACACTGGCGTGCTCTATGTGGGCAGTTGCATCTGCCATACCCTGAAACGACAGACTTCCGGTAACGGCAAACAGGAATGCGATACCAAACAGTA
>JABGVY010000433.1 GCA_018645845.1 Gammaproteobacteria bacterium
AATGTGCTGCTCAACAACGACTATAGCGACGTCACGCCATGGGGTTTCAGAGGGCATCTGTCGTAGCTGTATGGCAAGGCACTCCTGAAGTGACCGAGATGCGATGCCTAAAGGGTCCAGATGTTGGATAAGATGAAGTACCGCCTCGACCTCATCAAGCTCGACGTCCCACTCCTCGGGAGACGAATCTACAATATCCTGTATGTCTATTTGTAGGATGCCATTTTCATCCAGACCATCTATCAGGGAGAGGGCAATATATTCGTCTGTCTCCGTGAGGTTGAGCAGGTTTATCTGTTCCATCAGATGACTTTGGATGGTCACACTGTCGGCATTCCGGGTTTCGATGTAGTTTTCATCAGAGAAATCAGAGCCCGGAGTGGAGTTCTGAAAATTCTCATCAATGACATCATCCCATGTCGTGTCTACAGGTAGCTCATCTGACAGGGTTTCACTGCTGACCTGTTCGCTCACATCAGGCACTGTTTCACCATCAAGTTCCGGGTTCAGGATTTCGAACTCTTCGGTGTCAGGGGAAATGGAAACGTCATCGATGACGCCGGGTTCAGGAACATCAGGTTCGACCTCAACAACCTCATCAACGATCTTGTCAACAACGTCATCGGTCGAGGCAGAGTCTTTGTCGTCACTGTCGGCAGACTCCTGGTCGACCTCTTCCAGCATGAAATTGGAGTCCAGGGCTTCCTGAATTTCCACTTCAAGTTCAAGAGTGGATAGTTGGAGCAGACGGATAGCCTGCTGCAGTTGCGGTGTCATCCGCAGCTGCTGACCCATTCTTACCGTAAGGGATGGTTTTAGTGCCATTAGCTCATTCTACATCCTGAAATTCTGTCCGAGATAGACTGCCTTTACTTGTTCGTCTTCTAGGATTTGTTCAGCGGTTCCTTCCGCAATAATAGTGCCTTCATTGACAATGTAGGCTTTCTCACAAATATCCAGTGTTTCCCGCACATTGTGGTCGGTAATAAGGACACCAATACCTCGTTCCGAGAGTTGGCACACGATTTCCTTGATATCAGACACGGAAATCGGATCTACACCGGCGAAGGGTTCATCGAGAAGAATGAAGTCCGGGTCAGTCGTGAGCGCGCGCGCTATTTCTACGCGCCTTCTCTCGCCTCCACTGAGGGAAACACCAAGCGTATCTTTAATATGGGTAATGCGAAACTCGCTCATTAGCTTCTTGGCAGCTTCGACCCGCGCTGGAGGGTCCAGGTCGGGTCGAGTTTCCAAGATGGCAAGCAGGTTCTGCTCCGCTGTAAGTTTCCTGAAAACAGATGCTTCCTGGGGAAGGTATCCGATGCCTTTGCGTGCACGTTCGTGCACAGCCAGGTGTGTAATGTCTTCACCATCGATGCTCACTGCGCCACGATCGTGACTAATCGAACCGACGATCATGTAGAAGCAGGTCGTTTTGCCGGCCCCATTCGGGCCGAGTAAACCGACTACCTGGCCGCTGGCAACGTCTATCGACACGTCTTTGACCACCTGGTGTCCGCGGTAGCCTTTGGCAAGATTGGAAGCGCTTAGGACGTGCATTTAACGTGAGGAATTTTTGGGGATAATCGTCATATTGACCCGATCAGAGCCCCCGCTTGAATTCAGGTTTACGATGCCACGTCCCAGGTCATAGTAAAGTAGCTGTCCAGTGAAGACGTCCTGTACCTGTTGCAAGCGAGCATCACCGGACAGGTGCAATCGTTCTTCCTGAACAAGGTAGGTGATTTTTTTAGCGTCCGCGACAACCATATCCATGGCTTCATTTATTTGTTGTTGGTAGTGGGCAAGCACCTCGGAGCCCTTCTCTGTTTTGGCGATAATCTGAATGACTTCACTATCCGCGGTAAAGATCTCAACCTCATTTGCGGTAACTTCCAGCGTCCCCTGGGTAATAATAACGTTGCCTTTGTAAACTGAAGAACCGCTTGTTTCGTCAACGATGGCAGCATCTGCCTGAATCCTGATCGGTTGTTCCTGGTCAGATTCCAGTGCAGATAAGAATGTCGGCTGCAACGTCAATAGGCAGAGAGCGAACCTCAAGTGGGTAGGTAAAGAGCGCGATGTTTTCATGTTTGGTGATTCTAGCTTATTAGTGGGAGTCTCGCCCCATCTTATAAAAGAGAGTGTCAATTAATAGTGGTCTGGCAAGAAAATCAATTGGGCAGGAATATGGTTGTCACTCTGTGGGTAGGTGTTGAATAAAACATGAATTTCCCGGTATCCAAAAAGGCTTTCATTCCTGCTGCTGTTGTTCGACCACTCTGGTTGTCGATGAATACCGGCTCATCTGTTTCAGCGTAGTCACGCTCGGGGTAGACCGTAAGGCTGTTAGTCTGAATATTGACAAACGCACTGCCGTTACTTAGCTGCGAAGCCAAAACATTGCTCCACAGTTCAACGATTTCTTCTCGATATTCTGAGGAAGGTAGAATTCTTCCTTCACTTGATGTGATTTTCCACGGGTCCGAGTCTCGCGTTCTTCCAAGAGCAAGCGCCGGGGACTTCATGGTTGTTAGGTCGGTCAGTGGAAAATGGGTAAAGCGGTTGGCAGCAATTCGATGCTGTAATTCGCCCTCAGGGTCAAACTGGCTGATGGTGGCGTTCAGCATATAGAGATCCGGTTCATTCCCGGGAGTGAAGTCTACAGTTTCCTCAGACTCAGCCATGAACCAGTTATTGGTCAGGGCGAAGGCTAGTATCAGTGTGCTTAGGACAATGATTCGATTGATCATGGGAAGGCTTCGACTGGTACCTTGGGCTAGTGCATTGCGTGAGTGCGCGTCTAGTATGCCACGAACCCCAGGCTTGTTGTTGCCGGTAGTTGAGCGTTAGAGAAGTACCAGATAACCGATCCGAACGCAGACTGCTGGGCTGTCTGTTGGTAGACCGTTTTACATTGTGAATCGGCAGCGGAGGGAACGCTCTGGTTTGAATCTGGGGGCGAGAGGCGGGTGGCGATGGCCAGAGTTGCTGAAGTAGTTGAATTGCCCGGATTCTGAACGCTTATGGAAAGCTGCGCTGCGTGCTAATATGTCGCGCTTTTACCACCCAACCGAGTCTTGTCCATGGATGTTCCAGCCATTGAAGCTGTATTGCGAGAAAAACTACCCCAGTGCGAGCTTGAACTCGTTGCCGAGGGCAACAAGCTGAGCGTGAAGATAGTGTCTGATGAGTTTGCTGGCCTGAGTCGGGTCAAGCGGCAACAGAAAATTTATGCACTTCTTGATGACAGAATTAAATCAGGGGAAATTCATGCGGTTTCGATGATGACCCAAACACTGGAAGAGGCCAGCTGATAGCTTATGGATAGACTTCTGATAAAAGGTGGTGCAGTACTTAGGGGCGAGTTACGAGCTTCTGGTGCAAAAAACTCCGCACTCAAAATGTTTGCTGCGGCCCTTCTGGCGGACGAGCCCGTGACGATAAGTAACGTTCCGCATTTGCGCGATATTACGACCATGATTGAGCTTTTGGTATCGCTTGGTGTCGAGGTTGTGATCGATGAAAAGATGAACATCGAGATTCATGCAAACACGATCAAGAGTTTTAAGGCGCCCTATGAACTCGTAAAGACCATGCGCGCCTCGTTTAATGTATTGGGGCCATTATTGGCGCATTACGGGCAGGCAGAGGTTTCATTGCCAGGAGGATGTGCCATTGGTCCAAGACCAGTGGATCAGCATCTACGGGGCCTGGAGGCGCTGGGTGCAAAGATAGAAATGGTTGATGGTTACGTCAATGCAACGACCGATGGCGGCCTGAAAGGTGGTCATGTCTATTTTGATTTCAGTACAGTTGGCGGGACAGAACACATCATGATGGCGGCCTGCCTCGCAGATGGTGTGACGGTAATGGAAAACTGCGCACGTGAACCTGAAATTGTCGATCTGGCCGACTTTCTGAACAAGATGGGCGCTAAAGTTGAAGGCGCTGGAACAGACACGATTACGATTACCGGCGTGTCGTCAATGCATGGGTGCTCGCATCGGGTGATTGCCGATAGGGTCGAAACGGGAACCTACCTGATAGCCGCAGCGGCAACTGGCGGGAAGATCAAGATACGCGATGCAAATCCTGAGCACCTTGAGGTGGTTATTAGCAAGCTTAGGGAGGCAGGTGCGAAGATCACCATCGATGGCAGCACGATTGAATTGGATATGGAAGACAACAGGCCCAGGGGGGTTAGTCTTGTCACCGCGCCATACCCAGCGTTTCCCACTGACCTTCAGGCCCAGATCATTGCGCTTAATAGCGTCGCAGAAGGGACCAGTACTATTAAAGAAACGATTTTTGAGAATAGGTTCATGCACGTACACGAAATGAATCGAATGGGTGCCAAGATCAGGCTTGAAGGTAATAATACAACAGCGATAGTTGACGGCGTCCCCCATCTAACCGGTGCGCCAGTCATGGCAAACGACCTGCGGGCGTCAGTTTCCCTGGTCATCGCTGGCCTGGTTGCACAAGGGGATACCATTGTCGACCGCATCTATCACATCGATCGCGGATATGAGCAGGTTGAGGAAAAGTTACAGAACCTGGGCGCCAATATCAGGCGAGTCGCGTCGGAGTGAGCTATGTCTACAAAACTTGTAATCGCACTGACTAAGGGTCGGGTATTAACCGACGAGTTGTCTCTGCTTGCCCAGATAGGTATCGAGCCAAACGAGGATCCGCAGAAGTCCCGTAAATTGGTGTTTGAAACCAATCGCGATGACGTGGAAATCATGGTTCTGCGTGGTGCCGATGTCGCTACTTATGTGGAGCATGGGATCGCTGATCTAGGTATGTCTGGTAAGGATGTGCTGCTGGAGCACAGCGGTGTCGGTTTCTATGAGCCGTTGGATCTTGGGCTGGGTAGATGCCAGATTATGGTCGCCGGCCTGAAAAATGAGCCCGAACTGCCATCCAGGCTGCGCATTGCGACGAAGTTCACGAAAACAGCTAAGCGATATTATGCCGCTCAGGGAATCCAGGTGGACATTATTAAGCTTTATGGCGCAATGGAGCTTGCCCCGGTAACCGGCCTCGCTCACCGAATCGTTGATATTGTTGAGACGGGTAACACGCTCAAAGCTAATGGTTTGGTACCCATGGAGCGGATTGCGGATGTCAGCACCCGCCTTATCGTTAACGAGTCGTCATTTAAAACCAAGTACGATCGGATCAAATCGCTTATCGATGCGCTGGGGAAAGAAACATGATTGCTCGATTGGATAGTGATTCACCGCAGTTTCCTTCAGCGCTGCAATCCCTGGGTGAATTTTCGGAACAGGATCAGATACAGGTACGCTCTAGCGTCGCTGACATTCTAGAGGAAGTGCGTGTCAGGGGCGACGAAGCGCTGGTTGAACTGACTAATCGGTTTGACGGCCAGTCTGTTTCGGATATGACAGCACTAATACTTGGGCAGGATCGCTTATTGGAAGCTTATGAATCGATTGATGAGCTTGTTCGTGATGCACTGATAGAGTCAGCTGACAGAGTTCGCGAGTATCATGAGCATCAAAAAGCGTCAATGGCCAGCGGTGATGAATGGCGTTACACCGATAACATGGGTAACCACCTTGGGCAGAATATTCGGCCGATGTCGCGGGTAGGCATTTATGCCCCCGGCGGCAAAGCATCTTACCCGTCGACGGTAATAATGACTGCGATTCCTGCTCAGGTTGCCGGTGTGAACGAGATGATTCTTTGTGTTCCCGCCCCCGATGGTGAACTTAATCCAACGCTCCTGGCTGCCGCGCATCTTTGTGGTATCAAGCAGGTATTTTCCCTCGGTGGGGCTCAGGCCATTGCGGCAATGGCATTTGGGACTGAAACCGTACCGAAAGTCGACAAGATTGTTGGCCCGGGTAATATCTATGTGGCGACAGCCAAGGAAATGGTGTTTGGTAAGGTCGGCATCGATATGATCGCAGGGCCATCCGAAGTCGTGATTGTGGCGGATGATAGCGCTGATCCGAAATGGGTCATCCAGGATATGTTTGCCCAGGCAGAACATGACGAGATGGCTCAGGCGATTGTCATTTCGCCCAGCGAAAAACTTTTGGAAGTAATTGCCGAACAACTACCCATCGAACTGGCCCAGCAAAAACGTCAGCCTATTATCTCTGAGGCAATTTCCCGGCGGGGAGCGTTGATCAAGGTTAGTGATCTTAATGAAGCCTTCGAGATTGTGAATAAGATCGCGCCAGAGCACTTACAACTGGCGATTGATGCACCCGAAGCCTGGTTGCCCAACGTGCAGCATGCGGGTGCAGTATTCCTGGGTGTGGATACAGCTGAGGTGGTAGGTGACTATACGGCTGGCCCAAGCCATGTACTGCCGACGAGCGGCACCGCCCGGTTCGCTTCCCCCTTGGGTGTTTATGATTTCCAGACTCGTACGTCGATTATTCAATGTTCCCGTGAGGGAGCAGTAAAGCTTAGCCGTGCAGCTGCGATTCTTGCCAGTGAGGAAGGTCTATATGCTCATGCCGAGTCCGCTTTGGCTCGAGTGAAGGGCTAACGGGCATCTCATGCCAGGCCCTTTGCAACGCTACCTGGACGGAGTAAGTCGAGGCGAATATCAGCCCGATGAATCCCAGAAGGTCGCGTTGCGACTCCTGCAGAGCCTTTTTGATGAAATTGGAGCCTCTGCGGATCAAAAACCGCCTGGCTTTCTCTCTCGTCTTGTCGGGACAAAAGGCAACCCTCCCTTGGTCAGGGGCTTGTACTTCTGGGGTGGGGTAGGGCGGGGTAAAACTTTCTTGATGGACCTCTTCTACGAAGAGTTGTCCATAAAGGAAAAGAAGCGTCTGCACTTCCACCGGTTTATGCGTGAGGTTCACAGGAAACTTCGTGACTTCCAGGGTGAGTCGGAGCCGCTTAAAAAAGTTGCCGCCAGTTTTGCAAGGCAGGCAAGAATTATCTGCTTCGACGAATTTTTTGTTAGTGATATTACTGACGCAATGTTGCTAGCGGGCTTGCTTGATGAGATGTTCAGATTGGGCGTAACGCTGGTCGCTACCTCAAATGTAGAGCCTGATCACCTTTACAAAAATGGATTACAGCGGCGGAAATTTCTACCGGCAATTGAATTGCTCAATGCTCACACACTGGTCCACAATCTGGACGGAGGTTTGGATTACCGACTTCGAGCATTAGAATCGGCGGAGATTTACCATTATCCACTTGATGATGCTGCGGAAATCGGCCTGCAGGCAGCGTTTCGCAGTATTTCCCCGGATGAGGGCAAGGTGGCAGTGGTGCTACCCATAGAGGGGCGTGACATCGAAACGCGTCGCTGCGGTGACGGTGTTGCCTGGTTTGAGTTTGCGGCACTATGTGACGGTCCAAGAAGTCAGAATGATTATATTGAATTGGCCAGGCTGTTCCAGACTGTGCTGGTTGGCAACGTCCCAACCTTCGGAGAGCATCAGGAGGATCAGGCCAGGCGGTTTATCAGCCTCGTCGATGAGTTTTATGACAGGAGTGTTAAGCTGATTATCTCCGCAGAAGCCCCCATCCTGAGTCTTTATCAGGGTCAGAGGCTGACATTTGAGTTCCAGAGGACCGAGAGTCGCCTGCAGGAGATGCAGTCCAAGGAATATCTGGCGAAGCAGCATAAGCCTTAAGAGATGGGCTGCCAACAATGCTGAAACAGAGCGGGGCCTCATCGGGTTGGGCCCGGGCCCGGGGTGAAAGCCTTGCGATATGGCAGGAGCGTCACGCGTAGTGCAAATGACCAGTCAATATGCTGTATTCAGGGCCTAAATAAGGTTTGAAAATCAACGGATTACCCTAGTTTGATTGGTTCCCTGATTCCCCTTGCAACTGGGATGTGCCTTAGTTAATATGCGCGCTCCCAGAAACCTGATCTATTTGCTCGCAAAGCAGGGTTTTGACCATTAGAAGACGATTAGTGATTAAG
>JABGVY010000435.1 GCA_018645845.1 Gammaproteobacteria bacterium
ATTCAGTTGCGCGAAGCCCCTGATTCAGTCAACAAGAAGATAAAAACAATGACCACGGATCCCGCAAGGGTGCGCCGAACCGACCCGGGTAACCCGGATGTCTGCCCCGTGTTCATGCTGCACGAGGTTTATTCGGATGACGAGACCAAAGCGTGGGTCAGGGAAGGATGTACTTCAGCGGGTATTGGTTGCATTGATTGTAAAAAACCCCTGATAGACCAGGTGTTGGTCGAACAGCAGCCGATGCTTGAGCGCGCGAGACAATACGAAGAGAACCCGGACCTTGTCAAAACGATCGTCGCCGAAGGATGTGAAAAAGCACGCAGTATCGCAAAAGCGACCATGGAGGAAGTTCGGTCCGCTATGGGTTTGGACTATCGATAGGGTCATTTGATGGAAGAAACTTCGCCGGAAGAACAAAAAATCAGCGAATCAGTCGTTCAGGCAGAAATGCCGTTTGCTGTCATCGAGGGAACGCCGATGTCCCAGATTCCGATGGATCTTTATATCCCACCGGATGCACTGGAAGTCATACTTGAAGCCTTCGAGGGCCCCCTCGACCTGTTGCTTTACCTGATCCGAAAACAGAACCTGGACATACTCGAAATCAAGGTGTCGGAAATCACCTCGCAGTACATGGCCTATATCGACCTGATGACTGAAGTTCAGTTTGAACTGGCCGCGGAGTACCTTGTTATGGCGGCTGTTCTTGCGGAAATCAAATCCCGCATGTTGTTGCCCCGTCAGTCAGAAGACGAGACCGACGAAGACGATCCGCGCGCCGAACTTATCCGCAAACTGCAAGAGTACGAAAGATTCAAGCAGGCGGCTTTGGATATTGATGAGCTGGAGCGCCTGAATCGGAACTTTTGGCATGCGATCGCCGATGCGCCTGTGACCGAAAAAATTAGGCCATTACCAGAGATCCAGCTTCAGGATCTACTGATTGAATTGTCACGGGTATTGAATCGGGCGGAAAACTACACCAGCCACCACGTTTCCCTCGAACCACTTTCTACGCGGGAACGAATGTCTCATATATTAGATGCAGTATCGGCTGCTGGTGACCAGTTTGTTTCATTCTCGAGCCTGTTCAGAATCGAGGAAGGTCGTTCGGGTGTCATCGTGACATTTATTGCGATGATGGAATTAATCAAGGAATCGTTGCTGGATATTGTTCAGTCAGAACCGTTTGCACCGATTCATGTCAAGTCAAAGGCCAGCAGTTTCGAAACTGTAGAACCCGGGTTGTAACCAGAGGAGCTCATGAACAGCTTACCCTTAAAACAGATTATTGAAGGCGCTATTCTCGCTGCAGAGGCGCCATTGTCTATCGATCAGCTGATGCGGTTGTTCGAGGGTGATGAGCCAGAGCGAATTGATGTGCGTGATGCCCTTGGGGAAATCGAGCAGGAATGTGAAGGTCGGGGGTTCGAGTTGAAACAGGTTGCCTCAGGTTACAGGTTTCAGGTGAAGTCCGATTACGGTGAATGGGTTTCTCGGCTGTGGAAGGAGAAGCCACCGCGATACTCCCGCGCTTTGCTGGAAACGTTAGCATTGATAGCCTACAAACAGCCGATCACCCGTGGCGATGTTGAAGAAATTCGTGGAGTTGCGGTGAGTACAAACATTATTCGGACGCTGCTTGAACGGGAATGGGTCCGAATAGTCGGTCACCGCGATGTGCCCGGCCATCCGGCGCTGTACGCCACGACCAAAAATTTCCTCGATTACTTCAATCTACGAAACCTGGATGAGCTGCCAAGCCTGGCAGAAATCAAAGACCTGACCCAGGCGAATGAGGAACTTGATATGGAAGATGATCTGATCGAGCTTCCTTCTTTGGTGGTTGATGTGGAAGAAGAGGAAGCAGTTGCCGGCATGGATGATACTGACCTTGATGCGGTATCTGATCAGGTTGATGCCATCCAGCAAAACATCAAAAACCTTTTCGCTACAGATGAACAGGCGTCAGCTGGCGAATTTGCTGAAGACGACGGCGATAGCGAGGCGTCAGACATCGAACAGCAATCAGAGCCAGAGGTCGTCGAGCAGATCGAATCCGTTGCGACCGAGCCCACCCTTCAGTCAGGCCTTGAGTCTGGGTCTGAAATACAAAGTAGCCCTGATGACAACAGGTCATGACGGAAAAACTCCAGAAAGTATTGGCGGCTCGTGGTCTTGGATCTCGCCGAGAACTAGAGCGATGGATTGAAGCTGGCCGAATATCGGTCAACGGGAAAATCGCCAAACGCGGTGATCGAGTTTCAGGTGAAGAGCGAATCCTGGTTGATGGTCGCCCGGTCAGTGTTAAAAAAGTTTCCCACCGGTACCTGCTCTACAATAAACCCGAAGGTGAAATTTGCACCCGCGATGACCCAGAAGGTCGCCCAACCGTTTTCGACAGGTTACCTAAACTGAAAAACCAACGCTGGATATCGGTTGGTCGTCTTGATTTTAATACTGGGGGGTTGCTGCTGTTTACAACGGATGGCGAACTGGCAAACAGGCTTATGCATCCTTCCGCCAACATTGACCGTGAATATGCTGTACGGGTGTTAGGAGATGTATCAAAGGACGCGCTGGATAAAATGCTGGAAGGCGTCCTGTTGGAAGATGGAATCTACAAGTTCTCGGATATTCAACAGGGCAAGAACGCGGACGAGGGCGATGGCAAGGCCAACCGGTGGTACTACGTGGTGCTGATGGAAGGTAAGAACCGGGAGGTTCGAAGGCTGTGGGAATCGCAAGGTTACACCGTCAGCCGGCTGAAACGTGTCAGGTTTGGCAGTTTCTTTATTCCGTCGGCGGTAAAGGCGGGGCGATTTGTTGACCTGAAAATGAAAGAAATCAAGGAGCTCTATCATATGGGTGGAATGGAATTCCGGGGGCGGAAGTAGGGCTCTTTACTACGACCCTAGTCACGCAGGTACAGGTCCTCTGCTTCCCGCGCCTCCCCAGTCTTTCGCATTAAATGTCCTGCCGTGTTCATCCTGGCTGTCTGGCCCCAACAGGTATAAGTACAGGGGCATCAGGTCTTCGGGCCGTTTCAATGACCCGGGGTCTTCCACCGGATAGGCAGCCGCCCGCATCGATGTTCTGGTAGCACCTGGATTGACAATATTGACCCGAATCGACGAAGTCTGTTCTAGCTCGTCAGCAATCAGTTTTGCCAGTCCTTCCATCGCATATTTGGAAACAGCGTAGGCCCCCCAGTAGGCGCGTGGCACTGCACCCACACTGGAACTTGTAAACAACAACCTGCCCGCATCAGATTTTTGCAGTAGCGGCATCAGCACTCTGGTCAGTAGAAAAACAGCGGTTGAATTCACGTGCATTACCCTGTGCCACTGTTCGATGCTGTAATGCTCGAACGGTACTCGATCACCTAGAATAGAGGCATTGTGCAGCAGTCCGTCCAGCTTTCCATAGTTGTCATCCAGTGCCTGGGCAAGTCCTTCAACATCGGGTTGTGTGATCTGGGACAGGTCCATCGGAACAATACCTGGCTCCGGGTGACCCGCGGCGACAATTTCGTCATAGACTGCTTCGAGCTTTGCAGTAGTTCTTCCTAGCAATATTACAGAGGCGCCGTGGGCTGCGAAAGATTTTGCAGCAGCGGCGCCAATGCCGTCACCTGCGCCAGTGACAAGAATGACCTTTCCCTTGAGGAGGTCTTTCGGTGCTTCATAGGTCATGTTTTTTGTCGCTCAGGGTTGTTTATCAAGTACCGCTCAAGGCTGTTTATCAAGTACCGCTCAGGGCTGTTTATAAAGTACCGCTCAGGGCTGTTTATAAAGTTCCGCTCAGGGCTGTTTATAAAGTTCCGCTCAGGGCTGTTTATATCGCTCAAGGCTGTTTATTAAGTAAGGCTCAAGGCTGTTTATTAAGTAAGGCTCAAGGCTGTTCCGGTCGTGCATGGGCAAGATAGTTGACATCTACGTCGTTGCCTAGCTTGTACGTCTGCGTGATCGGGTTGTAGCTCATGCCCGTCAGGTCTTCTACCCGTAAATCAGCTGACCGGCAGAAACTCGCCAGCTCGGCGGGCGTAATAAGCTTGTCGTAGTTGTGCGTACCCTTCGGCACCATATTCAGGATGTACTCAGCGCCGACGACGGCAAAGAGATAGGATTTGGGGTTTCTGTTAATCGTCGACAGAAAAAGATGTCCATCGTTTTTAAGAAGCTTTCTGCAGGATGCAATGACTGAGCCGGGGTCTGGCACATGCTCCAGCATTTCCAGGCAGGTGATGACATCAAAAGGCTCGAGTGAGGTGGTTTCCAGTTCCTCGATGGTGGTCAGGGCATATTCTACGTGGATGTTGGATTCATGCCGGTGGAGTTTCGCGACATTGATTGGCGCTTCGGCGGCATCGATACCCATAACGGTAGCCCCCTGCGCCGCCAGTGATTCAGTAAGAATGCCGCCGCCACAGCCAACGTCCAGTACCCTTTTACCCGAAAGGTTTACCCTGTCAGTGATGTAACCAACTCGCAGCGGGTTAATCGCATGTAGTGGCTTGAATTCACTTTCGGTGTCCCACCACTTTTGCGCAAGTTCATCAAATTTGTTGAGCTCTGCCGCATCTACGTTTCGTTCGCTCATTGGTTACCTTTTTTGGTCGTCTACGTAGCGCGTGTATTCCGCTAACTTTTTGTAGGTGCCAGTAGTTTAAGTTAAGTATAGCTCAGGGCTGTTTATAAGTTCAGCTCAGGGCTGTTGATTAAGTACCGCTCAAGGCTGTTTATAAGTTCCGCTCAGGGCTGTTGATTAAGTTCAGCTCAGGGCTGTTTATTAAGTTCCGCAGAGGGCTGTTGATTACTCACTGCAGATATCTTTTTCTGCCACTGCCGGGTGGCGGCAAGAATGCTTTCTGTGTCGGCTTCCGGTAGCTGTCTGTCATCCATGACATGTTTGCCGCCGATCCAGACGTTACTAACGTCTCTGGCAGATGCCGTGTATACCAACTGGGAGATCGGGTTGTAAATCGGCTGGAAGCTCGGGTGTGAAAGATCGATTGCTGTAATGTCGGCGAGTTTGCCCGGTTCGAGGCTGCCGATCTGATCTTCGAGTCCCAGGAATCGGGCACCATTAATGGTCATCATCTCAAGGCAGGTTTGCGCATCCAGGCTGGTAGCGTCTCCAGTGGTCGCTTTTGAAAGCAAGCTGGCAGACCTGACTTCCTGGATCATATCAAGGTCGTTGTTACTGGCAGCGCCATCGGTGCCGATCGCAACATTGATATTACTTGCCCTGAGTTTTTCAACAGGGCAGAAGCCGGATGCCAGCTTCATATTGGATTCGGGACAGTGAGCAACCTGTACGCCCTTGACGCTCAGCAACTCAATTTCATCATCCCGAAGCTGGGTCATATGCACGGCCTGCAGCGAAGGTGACAGTATCTCGAGTTTGTTCATGCGCTCGATAGGGCGTACACCGATATCCCGAAGACTGTCCGTGACTTCAGTTGCGGTCTCGTGCAAGTGCAGGTGAACGGGAAGATCCAGCTGTTCAGAATATAACTGGATTTTGTTAAAGCCACTGTCACTAACAGTGTAGGGAGAATGCGGGGCAAAAGCAGTGGTCACGAGCGAACTGTTCTTGATGCTGTCGCGGAATGCGAGACCTTTGTGCATATGGTCCTCTTCGTTTTGTGCCCACGCATTACCAAACTGAACTATTGGCATACCAACTTGCGCGCGAAAATTCATTTGTGTCAGGGCTCGACTTGCCGCTTCAGGGAAGAAGTAGGTATCGGCGGCGCAGGTGGTGCCACCCATAATCATCTCCATGGCAGCCAGGCGGGTACCGTCGTAGACAAACTGCTCATTAACCAGTTCTCCCTCAATGGGCCAGATCCAGTTGGTCAGCCAATCCATCATTTCTCTGTCGTCTGCGATGCCACGCAGCAGGGTCATGGCAGCGTGTCCGTGCACGTTGACAAAGCCGGGTGTCACCAGGTGTCCTTCAAGTTTCAGGTTAGGGGCGTCTGGAAACCTGGCCTGGGTTTCTGCCTGTGGCAACAGGGCGGCAATGCGGGATCCTTCTATCACCAGGCTGTGATCAAGCAATAGTGCGCCGTCGGGAGTGACAGGTGCAATCCATGTCGGTGAAATAATCTGTGTCGTGGTACTTGTCATTAAAAGTTACTGCTGGCGGATGGTGTTTTTATAGCGCTTCTATGGGCTTTCGAGAAGGCATTATACCTATCTTCCGCAAGAGAGTTACCAGCTCGATTTC
>JABGVY010000436.1 GCA_018645845.1 Gammaproteobacteria bacterium
GAAAGCGTCGGTCATGCTGTTGCAGGCCATGCCGTTTATGTTGGTGCTGTTTGTCCTGTTTCCAAGAATTGCACCGCTCTGGACTGTGCCCTTTCAAACGAATATCGCCAGAACCGGTGTTACCGACACATTGGTGCCGGGTAATATTGCGCAACTGGTTCAGTCCGATGAGTTAGCCTTCCGGGCGACATTTGAAGGACCGGTACCTTCCTCCAGCCTGCTTTATTGGCGAGGGATTGTGCTGTCATACTTTGATCGCAAGGAGCAGGCATGGACCCAGCAACGCCCGGGTGTTTATGGCCGAACATTGCAAAGCAAAGACGGAGAAGTATCCTGGAAAGATAATATGGAATACCTTGGCGACGAGGTGAAATACAGTATTGTGATGGAACCCACGAATCAGAACTGGGTATTTTCGCTCACGTTACCAGAAGCCGAAGGCGCCGAACGCATGGGTTTGATGCGTGATTTCCGCTTCTATTCGTTTCAGGAAATCAACTCGAAGTTTCGTTATGAGCTGACGTCTCATCTCGATAGTCGAATGGATATCAGTTTGTCTGACTTCTGGCGTTATCGATACACATTGCTGCCAGACAATGACAACCCGAAAACGTCGGAGCTTGCTGAATCTCTTCGGGCGAGCAGTGATACACCCGAAGAGTACATATCGAATGTCATGCTTTATTACGCAACCGAAGGGTTCGTATACACCCTGCGACCGCCGATCCTGACCGGCGATACTATCGACGAGTTTCTGGTCAGCTCCAGGCGTGGATTCTGCGAGCATTTTGCGAGCAGTTTTGTCTACCTGATGCGAAGAGGGGGATTACCGGCACGGATCGTCGTCGGCTATCAGGGTGGTGAATATAATCGTCGCGGCAACTACGTGGCTGTTCACCAGTTTGATGCGCATGCCTGGTCAGAAGTCTGGCTAGAGGGGCGGGGATGGGTGCGAGTCGATCCGACGTCCGTCGTATCACCGGAACGGATTGAAAGTGGGCTTGAGTCCGCAGTGGAAGGTGAATTCCTGTCTGATATCGGGTTGTCTATGATGAAGTTTAGGTCCAGCCTCATTATCACGGAGCTCAGGTTACAGTTAAGTGCTCTTAACCATTACTGGGATGCCTGGGTGGTGGGTTATACCCCTTCAGTCCAGATGTCGATGCTTAATCGTTATCTGGGAGAGCTGAACCGACAGACCCTGGGTATGATTCTGGTGTCCGTGTTTCTCGGCATGTTGGGCTTTACGGCGTTACTGCTGCTGCTACGAAGAAGCCAGCACGAACTAGCCCCCGCTGATCGGGAGTACCTGAAGTTTTGCCGGTACCTTGCTAACCAGGGGCTCGAAAGATCAATGGGGGAGGGGCCAATCAGTTACGCAAGGCGGGTGGCTACTAGCAGGCCGGACCTGGCGACATCGGTTGACGCGGTAACAGATGCTTATATCAGGGTGAACTTTATCGACGACCGTCCTGAGGATGTAGGCACCCTCAGGAAAGCCGTGCGAAGAGTAAGGCTCAGCGTGCTAGCGGGAGCTTAAGTTGCCGCGACGATGTTGATTGCGGGAATGACTGCCTGGTCAGCCGAGTTTTGGAACGATTCGATCTGGTGGAAGTTCAGGTAGCGATAGATATCCTCAGCCATCGTGTCAAGGTCCTTCATGTATGCCAGATACTCTTCTACAGACGGGAGCTTACCGAGAATGCTTGAAACCGCCGCAAGCTCAGCAGAGGCCAGGTAAACATCTGCACCATCACCGAGCCGGTTAGGGAAGTTTCTCGTAGAAGTTGACACACAGGTGGAGTTAGGCGCTATTCGAGCCTGGTTCCCCATGCACAGTGAACATCCGGGCATCTCGGTTCTGGCACCGGCCTGGGCAAAAACGTTGTAAACGCCTTCCTCCATCAGCTGATGCTCATCCATCTTCGTGGGGGGAGATATCCAGAGTCTTGTCGGAATGGAGCTGGCTTTACTCAGTAATTGTGCGGCGGCGCGGAAGTGTCCGATATTGGTCATACACGAACCAATGAAGACTTCGTCAATTTTTGTACCGGTTACTTCGGAGAGTGGCTTCACATCATCCGGGTCATTGGGGCACGCGAGCAGCGGTTCCTTGATTTCGTTCAAGTCGATTTCGATGATCTCAGCATATTCGGCGTTGGCGTCGGGTTCCATGAGAACGGGGTTAGCTAACCAGGTTTCCATGGATTCGATTCTTCGGCCGATGGTTCGTGCATCACCATAACCTTCTGTAATCATCCATTTTAGCAGGGTGATGTTCGAGCTGATGTACTCGATAATTGGATCCTTACCCAGTCTGATCGTGCAGCCTCCTGCTGACCTTTCAGCGGATGCGTCGCTGATCTCAAAGGCTTGTTCGACCTTCAGGTCAGGAAGGCCCTCAATTTCAAGAATGCGACCCGAGAAAATGTTCTTCTTGCCTTCTTTCGCTACCGTCAGCAGTCCTCTCTGGATTGCGGCATAAGGAATGGCGTTTACCAGGTCCCTGAGGGTAATACCGGGCTGCATCTCTCCCTTGAATCGCACGAGCACGGACTCCGGCATATCGAGTGGCATCACGCCGATAGCTGAAGCGAATGCAACCAGGCCAGAGCCAGCGGGGAAACTGATGCCCATGGGGAATCTTGTATGTGAGTCTCCGCCGGTACCGACAGTGTCGGGCAGTAGCATTCGGTTCAGCCAGGAGTGAATAATGCCGTCACCAGGTCGCAGAGCGACACCGCCCCGTGTCTGGATGAAATCAGGCAGGGAGTGTTGGGTATCGATATCAACCGGCTTTGGATAAGCCGCTGTGTGACAGAACGACTGCATCACAAGGTCGGCTGAAAACCCGAGGCAGGCTAGTTCTTTCAGCTCATCCCGTGTCATGGGTCCGGTTGTGTCCTGGGAGCCAACGGTGGTCATGCGAGGCTCGCAATAGGTCCCTGGGCGCACGCCTTCAACATTGCAGGCTTTGCCGACGATCTTTTGCGCCAGTGTGAAGCCTTTCTCGTTGGCCTCGACAGGTGTTGGCTTCTTGAACACATCGCTGGGTTCAAGTCCGAGAGCCTCTCTTGCTCTTTCTGTC
>JABGVY010000440.1 GCA_018645845.1 Gammaproteobacteria bacterium
GGCACCGATCCGGATGGGTTCAATATCAATGCCGAAGGAGGTTCCACCAAACCCGAGTTGCTGCAGAAACTGGTGCTGGCAGAGGGTGCTGATCTTGGGATCGCCCTCGACGGGGATGGGGACAGGGTGATCATGGTCGACAGCGAGGGTGAAGTTGTTGACGGCGATGAATTGCTTTTTATCATTGCGAACGCGGAGCATCGATCAAAAAGACTTAGCGGCGGCGTTGTTGGCACTCAGATGAGCAACTTCGGGCTTGAAGAAGCCCTGTCTGAAAAAAATATCCCGTTTGTTCGCGCTGCCGTTGGTGATCGTTATGTGCTGGCGGAGCTAGATAACCGAAACTGGGTGCTTGGCGGAGAAAGCTCCGGTCACCTTCTGTGTCTGAATGTGACTACGACAGGTGACGGAATTATATCGGCTCTGCAGGTACTGGCTGCGATGCTCGAATTCAACAGTTCACTCAGTGAACTAAAAGCCGGGATGAAAAAATACCCGCAGCATATGATAAATGTTGCATGCCAGAAAAAAATCGACCTCGGCAGTCAGGTGGCTGTCTCAGAAGCAGTGACGCAAACTGAAAAAAAATTAGGAGGCCGCGGGCGCGTGCTGCTGCGACCCTCAGGAACCGAACCCGTAGTCAGGGTGATGGTTGAAGGTGAAGATGCAGCTATAGTGGCCAGTCTCACGGAGGAACTGGCTAGTGTTGTCTCAGGTGAACTTGGATAGGTGATCTGGTTTGAATCTTACGGACAAAGCCGTTAACATCGGCCGCCTTTTTCCCGGGACCTATTGATGAGCGACCGAGATCCGCTGGTCGCGGGTAACTGGAAGATGAATGGCAACGCCGGTAGTCTGGAATTGCTATTGGATGGTGTGCTCAGCGAGCTCTCAGTATTAGCGCTCAAACGATGCAGTGTTCTGGTTTTCCCGCCGTATGTTTATTTGGGTCAGGTAGCTCAAAAACTGCGAGGATCCGTTGTTGGGGTAGGCTCTCAGGATGTTGATCAGCGGACGCAAGGCGCTGTTACAGGGGGCGTCTCTGCGGCGATGGTGAAAGACGCGGGATGTGGGTATGTCCTTGTTGGGCATTCAGAGCGCAGGACATTGTTTGCGGAATCCGATGAGTCGGTTACCGACAAGTTCGAACAATGTAGGGCTCAAGGGTTGGTACCGATAGTTTGTGTCGGTGAGACGCTGGAAGAGCGTCAGCGGGGCCGAACAATAGAAGTAGTCACCCGCCAGTTAAGAGCGGTGACTTCGCGGGTTGGACTCGCAGGGTTTGACGGCGCCATGGTAGCCTATGAGCCAGTATGGGCGATAGGCACAGGGGAAAGTGCGACTCCAGAGCAAGCGGAGGAGGCGCATGGTGGGCTGCGTAACTGCTTGGCGGAGGTGGATGAAGACCTCTCCGGCAGAACAAGAATACTGTACGGTGGCAGTGTGACCGCAGATAATGCAGTGGCACTGTTTAGAATGAAAAATGTGGATGGCGCGCTTGTTGGCGGGGCATCTTTAAAAGCGAATAGCTTTGCTGAGATTTGCAAAGCAGCGGAAGAGTCATAGTGAGTTATGGAAACAATTGAAACCTTAGTGCTTGTATTCCACGTATTGGCAGCGTTGGCGGTTATCGGCCTGGTGCTGATTCAACATGGTAAGGGCGCAGATGCCGGCGCTGGATTTGGAGGCGGTGCAAGCTCGACCGTGTTCGGTTCCGGCGGCGCAGGTAATTTTCTGCAGCGGATGACGACAGGCATAGCTGTCGCGTTCTTTCTTACGAGTTTTGGTCTGGCCTTCTATGCGAAGGAAAAATCGCAAGCGGCGCGGGGAGTAGGTATCCCCGTCGTTGTTGAGGCGCCTGTCTTAGGGGTTCAGCAAGACGACGAGGGCGAACTGCCGGCCTTTGAGTCTCTGGAGCAAGACTCAGAGATACCGGAAGGTTAAGAAACAGGCTCCGTGACCGAGACTCGTTGGAGTTTCGGGTCAAAATATTGCCGAAGTGGTGAAATTGGTAGACACGCTACCTTGAGGGGGTAGTGGGGGAAACCCCGTGGAGGTTCAAGTCCTCTCTTCGGCACCATCTATAAAAAACACGCTACAAGCGTGTTTTAGGGTTTTCCAGGGCCTTCAGCGCAAGTGGTCGACTGTCGATCATGTTGATTTTTCGCGAGCCCGTTTTCGGGTATTTCTACCGACTTTATCCCCAAAATAAGGCCAGAATGTATCCATTCGGTCCCTTGAAGTGCGTCCCGAGCCTTTATTTAGAAAAATCAACAAATTACATTCGCATTTAAAGACGATTTCGGGGGTATGCGTGGTTGACCCTGTTGAACGACACCCCTATAATCCCGCCCCTTGTTGTTGCGGGGTGGAGCAGTCTGGTAGCTCGACGGGCTCATAACCCGTAGGTCGTAGGTTCAAATCCTGCCCCCGCTACCACTTTATACAAGCCCCTTATTGGGGCTTTTTATTAACTTCGGTTTCAGATGTCGGAGTACAGGTGGGGCGACAGGCCCATCGTTTACGTAATGGGCTTAATGCCCATTTTTTGTTTTCGCGATCCGAAAATTGGGAAACAGGCGAGGGGTATGAGCGATCAGCTGAACGAGCTAATCCAGCCGGTTGTGGAGGCAATGGGATGCGAACTATGGGGAATTGAGCACCTCTCCATGGGGCGGTATTCAACGGTAAAGATATACATCGATTCCAAAGAGGGAGTCGACATTGAAGACTGCGCGAAAGTGAGTCGTCAGGTGAGTAGTTTGCTTGACGTCGAGGATCCGATAAATGGGGAGTATACCCTTGAGGTCTCGTCGCCAGGCTTGGACAGAAGATTGTTCAGACTTGATCACTACGCAGCGTTTACAGGTTCGGAGGTCCGGATCCGACTTAAGCGGGCTTATGAAGGCCAGCGTAAGTACTCGGGCCAGTTGAGAGGTGTCGAGGGAGACGAAATTATTCTGGGTTGCCAGGATGAAGAGATTTTGTTTCCCTTCGAGGAAATAGAGAGAGCAAATGTCGTCCCCTCTGTATAGGGCAAGGTGAGGTAGAAGCGATGAGCAAAGAAATATTGTTGGTTGTTGAAGCAGTATCCAACGAAAAGGGTGTGTCGGAAGACGTCATCATTGAGGCGTTGGAGTTAGCACTTGCGACTGCAACAAAGAAGGGTTACGACGAGGACGTCGAGCTTCGTGTGTCTATTGATAAGGAGTCAGGAGAGTATGAAACTTTCCGGTTCTGGAATGTTGTCGAGGATGATGCGGAAATTGAGTTTCCCGGGTCACAACTGACTTTAACCGAAGCAAAAGAGAAAGATGCTTCTCTAGAGGTTGAGGGTCGTTATGAGATTCCGGTTGAGTCTGTAGAGTTCGGTCGTATCGCAGCACAAACTGCAAAGCAGGTCATCGTTCAGAAAGTTCGGGAAGCAGAGCGCGCGCAGGTTGTTGAAGCCTATAGAAGCAAAGTCGGTGAACTGGTGAGCGGCCAGGTTAAGAAGGTAACTCGCGAAGCAGTCATTGTGGATCTGGGTAGCAATGCGGAGGCGATACTACCGCGGGAAGAATGGATCCCTCGTGAAACCTTCAGAGTTGGAGACCGGCTTCGGGGCCTGCTCGAAGAAGTTCGGCCCGAGGCGAGAGGCCCGCAGTTGGCATTGACGCGAACCTCACCTTTGGTATTGATTGAGCTGTTTAAAATTGAAGTGCCAGAGATTTCTGACGGCATTATTGAAATTCTTGGCTGCGCCCGTGATCCGGGTTCGCGGGCAAAGATCGCGGTAAAAACGAACGACGGAAGAATTGATCCTGTCGGAGCCTGCGTTGGCATGCGAGGTTCGCGGGTTCAGGCGGTGTCCAATGAACTGGGCAATGAAAGAATTGATATTGTTCCTTGGGACGACAACGTCGCCCAGCTTGCTATTAACGCGATGTCACCCGCTGAAGTTGTTTCTATCGTAGTCGATGAAGAAACCCGAAGTATGGATATTGCTGTATCTGAAGAGAACCTGGCTCAGGCGATTGGCCGAGGCGGACAGAATGTGAAGCTCGCGAGTGAGTTGACAGGTTGGGAACTGAACATCATGACCGAGGAAGAGGCTGCGGAGAAGCACGAAGCCGAAGCCGGTTCGGTTATGGAGAATTTCATGCAACAGTTGGATGTTGATGAAGACGTTGCCATCGTTCTTGTTGAAGAGGGTTTCACGAGCCTTGAAGAAGTAGCCTATGTGCCGATTGAAGAAATGATTGCTATCAATGGATTTGACGAGGACATCGTTGAGGAACTTCGGTCACGAGCCAAGAACGCTATAACCACCCAGGAACTTGCGACCGAAGAAGAGCTCGGTAGCACAGAGCCTGCGGAAGACCTGCTTAACATGGATGGTATTGATCGACGCCTGGCCTATTTGCTTGCAGGGATGGGCATAATCACAATGGAAGATCTGGCAGAGCAGGCGATTGACGATTTAATAGATATTGAAGAAATGACTGAGGAACGTGCCGGTGAGTTGATAATGACCGCACGAGCGCCCTGGTTTGAAGACGAAGAGTCTGAAGGCACAACGTCAGAAGCC
>JABGVY010000442.1 GCA_018645845.1 Gammaproteobacteria bacterium
ACCGAATTCCAGGCAGCACGCCTGGCCTTCCTGGGTGATCGGGTAAAGGCGCCAGAGTTGCTCCGGCTGGGACTCATCAGCGAGTATGTGAGCGACGACAGCGTTGTTGAACGCTGCAACGAAATCGCAGCGACTATTGCGAGTTACCCCCCGGCTGCCGCAGTTGCCATCAAGCAGTCCCTTGTTGCTCAGCGTGGCATCGATAGCCCTGAAGACTTTTTCCCCCATGCTGGCAACAGCGCGCTTAACACCGCAAAGATGTTAAAAGATTAATGTCTGGCCATCATCTTCGGAACAACCATTACTGGTGGTGTCGCCTGGTTGTCATCCCGGTGCATGGTGCGCAGCCATAGACTGCCGACACCCCAAGTAAGGCAGCTAAATATTCATTCATCTTGCCACTCCGGCATGAATCGGCGCGGTTAAAAGACACCCGGGGTTAAGATTGTTAGAGATAGTTTTCAATTATCCTCCCTTTCTCCGGCAATCCCCCTAAAATAAGCGCCTGACCACCCGAAATCGATGATTTAAGAGACCAGCCAATCGTAAACACTGATTTAGCAGCATGTTTAACACCTTATTAACAAAGCCTTAACAAAAACCCGTTAACTTCTCCGAGCGTCACTCAATATACCGACTAGCTATCTATTCCGAGGAACCAAACCATGATCCGCTATATAGCACTGCTTCTCATAATGACCTGTGCCCAGGTCGCGCAAGCTTCGGTGTCAGACAAGGATTTTTCTGACCTCAAAACCGAGCTAATGTCTTTGATACACCGGGTAGAAGCATTGGAAGCAGAAAACAAGGCGCTGAAGGATTCTTTCGTTTCCAGCACCTCAACCGTTGAAAAGCTCGCAACAACCCTTACGCCCGCCGGCTGGACAGAAAGTGTCAAGATCACGGGCGACTTCCGATATCGATATGAAAATATTGATGCGGAACGAAGTGATACCCGGGAACGCAACCGGGTTCGGGCTCGCCTTGCTGTGACTGCCAGGCCGGCAGACGAAGTTGAGGTAGGTATCGGGCTGGCATCAGGAAATGAGGACGCCGTGTCCACAAACCAGACTTTAGGCGGCGGCGGCGCCACAAAGGATATCAATCTCGACCTCGCCTACTTTAAGTGGCAGGCAAAACCAGGCTTCAATGTCATTGGCGGGAAAATGAAGAATGTTTTTTACCGGCCTGCGGGTCATGGGTTGCTCTGGGATGGAGACTATCGTCCTGAAGGTCTCGGATTCACTTTTGAACGTGGCAATTACTTTCTAAACGCTGCTGCTAACTTTCTTGAGAGCGATAGCAAAAACAATGACCTAACGGCCTACGGTTTCCAGACTGGTTTCAACGGTTCAGTTGGTAACAGTCAGTTGGTCGCAGGCATCGGTTACTTTGATATCGATACAAAAGACCGGGAAGCCTTCATCGGTGACTCGGATGATTTCTTCGGCAACAGCTTTTCCTGCATCGATTCTGACGCGCTCACTGGATGCAAATACGATAATAACTACGAAGAACTGGAGCTGTTCGCTCAGTTAAGCACAACAATTGGCGAGACACCGGTTGCTTTATTTGCTGACCTTGTCCAGAACCAGGACGCGAGTGACTTTGATACCGCCTGGGCGGCAGGATTGAAGCTGGGTAATGCCGGTGCACCCGGTACCTGGGAATTTAGCTATCTCTATCAAAACATCGAGGCAGACGCAGTCCTGGGGCTGGTCACTGATTCAGACTTCGCCGGAGGCGGAACCGATGCAAAGGGACATCTGTTTAAGGGTGCATGGGCAGTAAACAAACAATGGAAAATCGGCTTCACTTTCTTCGACAATCAAAGAAACGCGGATCTTGGCGTAGAGGAAGACTATAAAAGACTGAGCCTGGATACCGCCTTTAAATTCTAGCGGCAGGGCCCTCAGCAGCGGCCCTGACTCGGGTTTCAGGTGGTCACCCCGGTAGTTGCCAACTGCTGTCCACTCGCTGGCGCCCAACGAGCACCGCACTGATCCAGACTTTCGCTCCCGACGTACATACGCGTACAATCTCTTATGGCTAAAACCTTGATCGACGTCGCGCTATTTCCAATCCCCGGCATGGTTGCGTTTCCTGGCACCACCGTTCCTTTGCACGTCTTCGAGCCCCGATATCGACAGATGGTGACTGACGCGGTGGAGCACGACCGCATGATCGCAGTCTGCCACACAAAAAAAGAAATCCGGTCTGCCAAAGATGGACAGACCATGCAGGATGCGCTCAACAACAATCAGGCCACCTATCAACCCTTCGAGGTGTTTTCTGCAGGAACGTGCGAAATCATAGATACGACGGCCGACGGTAGGGTCTACATCCACATCTTGATGAGCAAGCGCCTGCAGCTTGTCCGTGAAGTGCAGACTATCCCCTACAGGATTGTCGCCTGCAGTGAGCTAGAGGACGAAAGCGAGCTTGTCTCTGATGACGAGTTAATGGCATACCAGAAGCTCATCACTGATTCTGTCGTCGAGCTTATTGGCAAACACGATCCAGCCAAACTTAGCGAGTTCAACAGCGATCAGTGGCTTGCACTTACCCCAACCGAATTTTCCTTCAAAATTTTTCAGCTCGTGCGTTTCGACGCAGACACCATGCAATCCATATTGGAAGCAACCAGCAATCTTGAACGACTGCAAATGGTGAATTCACTCATTCACCCAGGGACAACATGAGCACTGCAGGCAAAATTAAAAAACTCGGCGTTATCGGCGATGTTCACTCGGAACATCAACGACTAGAGGCGGCTCTGGCACACCTGCAAGGTCTGGATACCGATGCAATAGTCTGCACCGGAGACATTGTTGATGGCATTGGTTGCCCGAACGAAAGCATCAAACTCCTCGATAACGCAGCTGTATTAACCGTACGAGGCAACCATGACCGCTGGATACTCGAAGATAAAGCCAGACATATCAAGGACGCGCACAGCGTGCACGACCTGACGGAAGAATCGCTTTCGTATCTGGCGTCGCTACCAAGTCAGGTGACGCTGGACACCATTAAAGGCAAGCTACTACTTTGTCACGGCATTGCCGATGATGACCTGAGAAAGGTCTGGCCTGGAACGGAGAAGATGGCCATCGAACGCAGCCACCTGCTGGACAATATCATCCTTGAAGGGGAGTTTAAGTACCTCATTAATGGTCACATGCACTTTCGAACCCTGATTCATTTTGAGGCTCTAACCCTCATTAACGCAGGAACACTCAGAGGTGAACATTGGCCTGGTTTCTCGGTCATCGATTTCGAAGCCAAACACATTACTGCATTCGAATTCTGTGATGGCCAAATCTGCCTGGTAAAGACACATGACCTGACGCAGGAAGCACACACAGTTTGGTCAAACACTCAGTCATTTCGTGGCGGCTGGGATCCAGTGAGGTTATTTTAGAATGCTTGTTTCAGCGCCTGTGGTTGCTGAGCCAACAGCAATAGGGTTAAAGCAACCTGCCCGCGCTTCTAACCGATACTTTTCCCTATCGCCAATTAAATTCACATCCACACTTAAATCGTTATATCACCAAGAGGATCGCCAAACACCATGAGATGGATCATCTACCTTATTATCATATCGGGTACTCAACTCGCGCACGCAACGAGCAAAACCACCTTTGGGTCCGACAATGCGACGCGTTGTTACCAGGAAAGCAATACGCCATTTTCTACGCACGGGCTCATGTATTGTTCCGACGCAATCAGCAAGGACGGCCTGCTTCTCCGGGACCTTGCGGCTACTCATACTAATCGCGGCATTATCTACGCAGCAAACGGTCAACTAGATAGAGCAATGAAGGACCATAACAAGGCCGCTTCGTTGGCGCCCGAAATGGGCAAGATCTATATCAATCGCGGCAATGTATATCACCAGACCAAAAATTATGTCACTGCACTTGCGGATTATGACAAAGCCCTCGAGCTGGCGAATGTCCCGCTTGATATTGTTCACTACAATAGATCCTTAGCGCTCATTCGGTTAAAGCGTTGGGACGATGCGCTTGACGCATTGCAAGCCGCGCTTGCCATAAACCCTGAGTCAGGCCGCGTGAAAAGAAAACTTGACCAACTCAACGCGCAGAAGGAAAAACTCAGCACGACTGCGGTTAAACCTGGCGACAACCTGAACCAGTGAGCTTTGCTCTATTCGTCTACCTCGTAGCGGTCTATTAACGCCCGGACCAGGCCGCTACGAACGATATCATCACGTTCAAACTCATGAATACAGACGGCTGGAAGCCCCCTGAGCCGAGCAACGGCGTCGGCCAGTCCGTTACTGCCGCGAATATCACTCTGCTTCACATCACCGTTCACTACGACTTTACAATCCTCACCAATACGAGTCAGGAACATCTTCATTTGGGCCACTGATGTGTTTTGAGCCTCATCAAGAATGACGAAAGTATCCCCCCCGAAAGTCTTTCCCCTCATGAAAGCCAAAGGCGCCGCGACAATACGACCATGCCGCAGGTTGTATTCTACGGCACCTTTGCCAAGCCGGTCGTTCAGAATGTCACGGAATGGATCGATGTAAACGCTGAACTTTTCCTCCAGGTCTCCGGGTAGGTGGCCCAGTTGCTCTCCCGCTTCGACAGCTGGTCTGGTAAGAATGATTCTTTCTATTCGCCCATTCGCCAATGCTTCCGCCGCCATGGCGGTCGCGCAATAGCTTTTGCCGGTCCCTGCCGGACCAATACCAAAGGTCAGGCAATGACTTTTGATGGCGCACATATATTTTTTTTGGGACTTGGTGCGAGCTTCGAGGGGCTCGCGCGAACTGGTAGGGGTGTAAGCTGTTTCAAGATGGGAATTGGTCGGGTGCAATGTATAGATATCTGCACTACTGAAGTTGCTTGAAGATTGCCTGTTAGGTTGCCTGGATTTCCTCCCTTCCTGTTTTTGTCGACTAGATGCTGAGCGTGCTCTGTTTCTTTTGGCCATAGAATAAATTACCCAAATCGTTAACCGTGAAGTGTCCTTTGTTTTTTTGCACCTGGTTCGCCTCCTTAAGAAATAGGTAAATGAAATGTCCTGATAAAATAATAATTAAATATCGCGAAAGTACAACGCTTATTTCTTTTTTATGGGGTCAGGTGTGAAAAAAGCCGGTAATAAGACAACCGAAACGCTATGCTCTGCTCAAGCCACCAGGCCAAAAGCTCCCCAATACCGAACCCGGGGACTTACCCGATAACTGACCGGATAACTGACCGGATAACTGACCGGATAACTGACCAGATAACTGACCAGGTAACGCACTGGGTAACGAACCTACCAACGCGATATAATACCGCGACTAAAACCTGGCTGACTAACTATGAGCGAATTCATTCAACAACGCCTTGAACAG
Source organism: Gammaproteobacteria bacterium (assembly GCA_018645845.1). GTDB lineage: Bacteria > Pseudomonadota > Gammaproteobacteria > Pseudomonadales > Azotimanducaceae > UBA9659. The sequence goes on from JABGVY010000442.1 coordinate 5,375, forward strand.
GTGCGCCAGGAAATGGCGAAATCAAACCTGGACGCATTCATCATTCCCCGGGCGGATGAATACCTTGGCGAATACGTACCGCCACAAAACGAACGGCTTCTTTGGCTCAGTGGTTTTTCGGGATCTGCTGGTGTCGCCGTTGTGCTGAAAACACGAGCTGCGATGTTTGTGGATGGTCGCTACACGATACAAGTCAGACAACAGGTTCCTGAGGCGTCATTCGAGTTCCATCATCTTATTGAGGAGCCACCCACTCGCTGGCTGTGCGAAACGTTGGGGGAAAACACCCGGATAGGGATCGATTCTCGCATGCATACACTTTCCTGGTACCAGGCGACCAGAAAGGAACTCGCCACGAAAAACATTGAACTGATCGAACTGGATCACAATCCGATCGATCTGCACTGGGAAGATCGGCCCGTGCCAGATCACAAATTAGCCACGTTGCTTGGCGAAGAGTTCACCGGTGTTAACAGCGAAAAGAAAAGACAGATGATCAGCGCCGAAATAGAAAAATCCGGCGCCGACATCGCTTTGATTTCTCAACTCGATTCCATCGCCTGGCTACTCAATATCAGGGGAGGTGATGTACCAAGGCTGCCAGTACTGCTCGCATTTGCAACACTGGACAGCACAGGCGATATGGTTATCTATACAGACCCACGCAAACTACCTAATGATTTCGCCGCTCACGTTGGTACAGGCGTCGCCGTTAAGGAAGAAGACCAACTGGAGCAAGCCCTTCAGAAGCTCGGCACCCAGGGGAAACGGGTGATGGCGGACCCGACTATGGCAAATGCCTGGTGCCAACTCAGATGCCAGAATGCAGGCGCAAAATTGATCGCCGCCACAGATCCTGTACTCATACCCAAGGCCCAGAAGAACGAGACAGAATTGGGTGGAATTCGGAACTGCCACGTACGAGACGGTTCCGCCGTGAGCCGCTATCTCGCATGGATTGATAGAGAGGTGGCATCAGGAACGCTTTACAACGAGGCTGAACTTGCAGACAAACTCGAATCATTCAGGCGCGAACTCACCGACATTCACGACCTCTCCTTCGACACAATCTCAGCTGCAGGTAAAAATGGCGCGCTCTGCCATTACAATCATATGAATGGCACACCGGCCATGCTGGAGATGAACAACCTCTATCTCGTGGATTCTGGTGGACAGTATTCAGACGGCACCACCGACATCACTCGTACTGTAATCATTGGGGAACCCACGGCCGAGCACAGAAAAATGTACACGCTTGTTCTGAAGGGCCACATAGCGCTCGCTCGCGCAGTATTCCCAAGAGGTACATCGGGTGTTCAGCTTGATGTCCTTGCCAGACAATTTCTCTGGCAGGAAGGGCTGGACTACGACCACGGCACGGGACACGGTGTTGGCGCGTTCCTGAGCGTGCATGAAGGCCCCCAGAGAATCAGCAAATCAGGACCTCAACAGGAACTGTTACCCGGCATGGTTGTGTCAAACGAACCCGGTTACTATCAGGAAGATTGCTTCGGTATCAGGTGTGAAAACCTGGTCATTGTTGTCGCACGGGAAGATGGCTGGCTCGCATTCGAAACCATCACCTTCGCACCATTCGATACCAGATTGGTTGATACTTCTATCATGAGCCAGGCAGAAATTGATTGGCTGAACGATTACCATAAAGAGGTTCGTACCAAGCTGGCGCCAATACTTGAATCAGACGACCTTCATTGGTTAGAAAGATCAACACAGCGGGTAGCCTGAAATATCAGGCGGACCGCTTAATTAAGCGAGGAAACCTGACACAACGTTATGCAATGCATCCCTGCGATCCTCCAGCAGCAGTGAATGCGTTCCTCCGCCAATAATGGTCAGTCTTTTTTCATGGGCATTGCCAAGCTGCTCAAAAACCTTTCTTGCCTGTTCGGGCGTTGTTTCCTTATCGAGTTCCCCGACCACAACCTGCGTCGGCGCCAGGATTTCCCTTGGCTTATACCAGGGCTCCCCTGTATGCGAGTAATTCATAAAATCCTTGAGCACTCCTGTTGGCGCACGTAGCAATCCGGACTTGTCTCCAATCGGATCGACAAGCACGGTATCTGAACACCATCTGGAAACTCGTGCCGGGGGCACTATGGCATCAATTTCATCGCCGGATAATCCCGTCGCCCAGCGTTTCGCCATGGACCCAGCGTCCACCGTTCGATACGCACCAATATCTGCACTAATTGTTCGCGGCGTTGCGCCCTTCTCGACCCAGAGCGCACCACTCAACACCAGGCGACTTACTTTGCTTTCAAACTCCCCGGCATACCGCCCGCAGATGGCACTTCCCCAACTGTAGCCAATCAGACTGAGTTGCTGAATAGCCCTGTCTTTCAGAATAAAATCGACAGCTCGGTCTACCTCTGCTATCGCATGAGTAGTATCGACAATCGGGTCATTCAGATCAGGCGCGACCAACATTTCCCCGGGCCGATCCGACTCGCCATACCCCAGGAGGTCCAGGCACCAGACATCGAACCCCTCTCCCGCCATTTTGTCCATCCACGACTCACCTTCAATCTCATAGTCGAAAGTTGAGGTAGATCCGTAGGTAGCCCCGTGAATGAACAATACGCTGTTGCCTAGCAATCGATGCTCCGCATCATTTATGTGCTTGTTCCTCAGCAATAGTCCATAGCCGTCGATCACACTGGCGATGCGGTAATCACACTTGATAATCATCTATTTCTCCCTCTCTGACTAACGTATCATGCTACCTGCTAGGTATTCCAATATTCCACAGGGGTAGGTAAATGAAAGATGTCGCAGGAAAAGTAGCCTTCATTACAGGTGGTGCCAGTGGCCTTGGTTTAGCCATGGCACGATCGTTCTCCGGCGCTGGCATGAAAGTCGCGATCGCCGACGTCCAGGATGATGCACTGGCGGCCGCTCGAGAAGAATTTTCCGAATCTAATGCCAATGTCATCACCATAAAGGTTGACGTAACAGACCGCGATGCGCTTGAGGAAGCAGCCAAAGAAACCGAGGCTGCATTTAAAAAGGTTCATGTTGTCTGCAACAACGCTGGTGTCGCCGTTAGCGGAAACGTCAAGGATCATACTTACAAAGACTGGGATTGGGTCATGGGTGTTAACCTTGACGGCGTAATCAACGGGATGCAGGTATTTTCGAATCGATTGATTTCACACGGCGAAGGTGGCCACTTCGTCAATACTGCTTCAATGGCTGGTCTTATTGGCATGCAGGGACTCAGTATCTACAACACTTCCAAGTTTGCCGTTGTGGGAATGTCAGAGGCGATCGCGGGAGATCTTGCGCACGTTGGCGTGGGTGTCTCAGTATTGTGCCCTGGGTTCGTCGCGACGGGCATTTACACCTCAGAACGAAACCGGCCACAACAACTTGGCGGCGCTACTGCCTCAGTGTTTGATCTTTCAAAAGATGAATTCCGGACGGAGGAAGAAGTCGCCGACATGCAGCAAAGCCTGGATGGGATGCTTGACCCGTCGTTAATCGGAGATATGGTGCTACATGCCGTTCAGGAAAACGAATTTTGGATTCTCTCTCATCCGGAATTCAAAGAGGGTACCCAGGCGAGAGCCCAGGGTATCAGTGACGCTTTTGATCGCTGGGAAGCTTTCCGGGCAGACTACGACAAGTAACTTGGCGAAGGTTTTATTAGCATGAGTATTTCTCCCGAGATCTACCTGGACATGGACGGAGTGTGTGTCGATTTCATCGGCGCAGCGATGAAAACACAGGGCTACGATGCCGACCAAATGTTGAAAGGGTGGCGGAACGAACATCCTGGATCGCTTTACCCTGAACCATTGATGGACAAAACCGCCACGGAGTTCTTCACCCACAGTAATATGCACGCGCCCGAATTCTGGTCCGGCCTCATAGCTTACTCGTGGTTCGAACACCTATACGAGGAGTTGAACCGACTCGGTCACGTGGTTTTTCTGACCGCACCAACCGGTGCACCCGGATGCGTATCCGGTAAACTTGAATGGCTCATCGATCGCTTTGGAACAAATTTCACGGACTTTATCTTCACCCGCCACAAAGACAGGCTCGCACATCCCAATGCCTATCTCGTTGACGACATGCCATTCAACATAGAGCCATTCATCGCCAGAGACGGCGTCGGCGTACTATTCCCGCAAATCTGGAACGAACTTGCCCATATCGAGGACCCGGTTCCTCATGTGATCACGGCGCTCGAGGCTGCAATAGGACGCCAGCAATAACGGAACCCGGCGCGGCCAGGCGGCTTCACTCCAAAAGCGGGGGAATTACCCAGCAGTTTATTTCGCTGTTTATGTGTTCAGCGCTCGCGCCTGTTGTTTATCTTCATTTCTGTCAGCACCTTGCCTTCTCGAAGTGAAGCAACTGCACTCATGTCGCTACTGACTCCCACTGCAATGGTGTCATCCCAAAAAACCGGTCGACGAAAATAAACATCAAGATCCACCTGTTCAAGGCCGTGCCCCCATATAGCGGCCATAAGAAAGTGCACACCTTGCCCGCCTCCGATAATAGGCGCCCTGAAGCCTGCCAGGTTTGCTGCTGCCATCTCGTAGTGAATCGCGTTGCCTTCGCTGCTGTAACCTTTCGTGCCTTCCGGGGTTAAGCGGTGCTCGCTGACTAGCTTCAACATGCCAGTATCTTCAACCACAGGAGCGGGCCTTTCCCCTGCGCCTCGACGCCCAGCTTTCAACGGGTCTGGTTTTAACGAAACCCGAGGGACAGAAACTGCCCTTTCGCCGTCGCTACCCTCAAACCATACATCGGTTGAGATACGCCAACCCCTCGGGACATCTTCAACAGAGACAATCCTGCCTTTTGATAGCAGCGCCTCGCCCAATGCCACCGGTCGATGCTGGACGATACTGCTCAGCATATTGACGTTCCCCTCAGCTGAAATACCGCTCGCAATCCCAACCCTGATACCAATACCTATGTAGAACGATGGGTCAACATGATCACCAAACAACGACGCATCCAACCCCTGAGAAGCCAGCTTTTCAGCCTGGTATTCCTTCGTGACGATCGATTCTTCCTGGTTAAGCTCAAAACCGGCTACTGGCTCCAGCCATTCATCTGACATGACACTTGTCTCACAAATTTATTCACAAGGTGGAAATATAACACTCCTTTTTACACTGCCTCGAGAATAAGTATCCAGCACTCCCTAGCAGTCCCCGGAATTGGTATGATCCCCAGCTTGATCTTCGTAACAATATCAGGCCAAAATTTAGATGAATTCAATAGCAGTTGAACGCCTTTTGAAAGGCAAGATAGCCGTCGATGAAACTGTGACGGTTGAAGGTTGGGTGCGCAGCAAACGGGATTCCAAGGCTGGCATCAGCTTTATAGCCGTGCATGACGGCAGCAGTTTTGACCCCATCCAGGCCGTTGTACCCGATACTCTTCCCAACTATACCAAGGAGGTCCTGCAGATCACCACCGGCTGCGCGGTCCGGGTAACGGGACAACTCGTCGAGTCTGAGGGCAAGGGGCAACAGTTCGAAATACAGGCAACTGAGATCAAGGTGCTCGGATGGGTTGATGACCCTGAGTCCTACCCAGTCGCGAAGAAGCGACACACGTTTGAATACCTTCGCACGGTTGCGCACCTGAGACCAAGGACCAATACCTTTAGTGCTATAACCCGCGTCAGGACAACTCTGGCTAATGCAATTCACAACTACTTTTTTGAACGTGATTTCCACTGGATCAATACTCCGCTGATCACTGCCAGCGACTGTGAAGGTGCCGGCGAACTGTTCCGGGTCAGCACCCTGGATATGATGAACTTGCCTGTCGCTGATGGGAAAGTGGATTTCAGCAAGGACTTTTTTGGTGCTGAATCTTTTTTAACGGTGTCCGGCCAATTAAACGTTGAAGCTTATTGTCTGGCTATGTCCAAGGTTTATACCTTCGGCCCGACCTTCCGCGCCGAGAATTCTCACACCTCCCGTCATCTGGCTGAGTTTTGGATGGTTGAACCTGAAATCGCCTTCGCTGACCTGAATGACAATGCTGACCTTGCTGAAGACCTTCTAACTAGCGTATTAAGCCGCGTACTGGAAGAACGGGAAGATGACATGGCCTTTTTCCAACAGCGTATCGACAAAACAGTTATCGATAGAATGAGATCGATTGTCGATAACAAATTCGAGCGCATGGAATACTCCGAAGCCATCGATATCCTAAAGAACAGCGGGGAGAAATTCGAGTTCCCAGTGGAATGGGGCCTCGATCTGCAGTCGGAGCACGAAAGATACCTCACGGAAAAACATGTCGGCAGGCCAGTCATATTGATGAACTACCCAGCAGGAATCAAAGCGTTTTATATGCGCCTGAATGACGATGAGAGAACCGTTGCTGCCATGGACGTGCTGGCACCAGGCATTGGCGAAATTATTGGTGGCAGCCAGCGTGAAGAACGCCTGGATGTGTTGGATGCGCGCATGCAAGACGATGCCATGTTCGAGGAACTCTGGTGGTACCGGGACCTGCGCCGCTATGGAACCGTACCTCATGCAGGCTTTGGCCTGGGGTTTGAACGCCTGCTGACTTACGCCACCGGCATGGAAAATATACGGGACACGATTCCATTCCCAAGAACACCCGGGTCAGCTGCTTTCTAGTTTTCCGTACTCAAGAAAATGCTGCTTTCTAGTTTTCCGCACTTAAGAAAACGCTGCTTTCTAGCTTTTTCGCACTTAGGGAAACAATGCGTTAACAAGGTGTCCGAAAACAACGGTCTAGTCGTGAAATTGATTTCGAGTCTCATGCGCTCTTGACGATGAGTCTAATACTGGAGCCTTCGATAATAACCAGCGGAGGCTTGGCAATAAATCGATAGATTAAAATCGAATACCCGTTCGCGCCTGATTACCTGAAATAACAAGGTAAGACCTATACTGGTGAAAAATCATCAACGACTGACGCGATCAACGAGTTGCAACAGGTCTTCGTAGACTGCCATACCCTGTGCCTCTCCCCGTTGCGCAGTGCGGGCAAGAATGAGCTCGTCCGCGACACCCTCATACTCCCTGATTCTTGCTGTGCACTCATCAAGGTTGCCCGTAATAGTCATGGTGTCTATTACTTCTTCAGGGACATGGCTCATTGCCTCACGCAAACGCCCCAGAGGCATCAATCGCGCCGCTTGATCAGCAAATTCGTGGTAGCCGAGTTGTCGTAGCTGAGAATCATAGTATGGGTGAGGAATAGGGTGAAAGAGTTTACAGATCGCCGCGCGCGAGGCATCCCGGGCGAGCTCTGAGTCATTATTAATACTGACCGTAGCGGCCACGGGAAACGCGAGAGCATCAGGGTCTTTGCCCACAGCTTCGGCACCACGTCGCGCATTGGGTTGCACAATATCACGGACAAAGGCCACCGAAGACATGATACCCACGCCTACACCGTCGGAGACTTCTCCGGCCAAATGCACCATTTTTGGACCCGACGCGGATAGGTAAACAGGAACGCTTGCGGTGGCTGGCTCCCAGGTTGCGCGCCAGCGAATGCGATGATTCTTGCCCTCGTAACGAACCGGTTCCCTGGCTTTACCAGAAACGACCGAGCAAACAATCGTCATAAAATCGCGCATTTTCGTCAGAGGTTTAGACGAGTCAATACCCATATATAGGTCGTTAAAGTGGAGGTTGCCGGTGCCGACACCCAGCACAAACCGCCCCTCACTGATCTCGTTTAAATCACGTGCCTCTATCCCGGTCATCCAGGGCTCTCTGGCATAGGCATTAACGATGTAGGTTCCTACCTTTGCTTTACTGGTTACATTGATAACCGCGGCGGCTGTAACGGTGGCACTTCGCCCGGCATCTACCGTGTAGAGTGAATGCATTCCAGCGCGTTCAGCTTCACTGGCTATTGTAGTGATGGTCTTTATAGAGTCTTCGAACCCTAACATCATACCGACTTTCATTTTCGGCTCCCTTTTTCCTGTCAAATTTGCTCGCGATCCGTTGGTAGATTCTGTCGGCCCTGTATCCTTGTTGATCAGCTTCTTAGAAGCGTTTAGATAGGGCATGCTCGGATAGTAACAGCTACTGCTCGTCCATATTGGATTCGGGTCGGTTACAGATCTGGAATCATCATGCCAGATTAGGTGGTTTCATCTGCCAACTGCGCCTGCCTGAAAACATAAGCCAGCCGGTAAGCGGTACCTATTCCCCATGTGCTTTTAGTCTCGAGTATTGATGTCATTGGGCGCGATCAGTGCAGCTGATTCTAATAGACCGTGATCGGATACTGCAGCATAGTAACGACATGACATTTCGCTATTTTATATTCCTGGTACTTTTGAGCGGTTCAGCCATGTCACTGGCTTCCACGATCGAATCTGCAGAGAAGTTCTCAAAACAGGCCATCAAAGGCTACCTTAACGGTATTCCAATGCACTACATCAATGTGCAAACCCGCAGCCATGAAAACGTCGGGATCAAGCTCGATGGTTTAGTTAATGAAGCGATCTGGCAGGAAATTCCTGCATTCGACAATATGCTGGTCTCGGTGCCGGGTACCGGGAAGCCCGGACACTATCCGACCGAAAATCGGTTGTTAGCAACGGAACAAGGCCTCTACGTGAGCGCCGTGATGTATCAGCCTCCGGAAACCATCGTCATGCGGATGACCAATCGTGATAGCCATACCGATCGCGATACCTTTGGAGTCACCCTGGATACAACCGGTCAGGGCGAATTCGCCTATTGGTTTGCCGTTGGTTTGGGTGACACGGTGATGGATGGCAAAGTGCTGCCAGAGAGGCGCTATACCAGCGATTGGGACGGGACCTGGCTCTACAAGGCTGCGAGGTTCGACAAGGGGTGGAGCGTTGAGATTTTTTTCCCCTGGTCGATGATGAACTTGCCGGAAGTTGAAGGCCAGCGTGAAGTCGGTTTTGCTCTAAGTCGTCAGGTTTCCCATACTAACGAGCGCTACTACTGGCCGGGGCATACCTACTCTTCGCCACAATTCGTTACGGCACTCAACAGTATGCGCGTCGAGGGTATTAAACCACGCCGGCTCATTTCCGTGATCCCGTATGTGTCCACAACGCTAGATAAAGCCCGCGATGATGACGATACCCGAGCCGGTGTCGATATCACCTGGAAGCCGTCCACAAGAGCCGAGTTAACGGCGAGCCTGATTCCTGATTTTGGTGCAGTTGAAGCCGACAATGTCGTTCTTAATCTGACCGCATTCGAAACTTTTTTCCCTGAAAAGCGCCTTTTCTTTCTCGAAGGTAATGAAATATTTGAAACGACTCCCAGAGCAAATAGCGGCAATCCACTGCGCGAACTCACTAATGAGAATTTTTCGACAACGTCAAGGCGGGCCTTTGTCACTGATTATCTGCCGACACCCATTTCGCTAATCAACACGCGAAGGATTGGTGGCACGGCAACCCAGGTTTCCTTGCCCTCTGGGGTTTTGCCTGACAGGGGCGAAGTGGGTCTGCCAACAGACCTTCTGGGTGCGGTGCGGCTCAACGGCAGAATTGGGAATGTTCGGTATGGTGTGCTGAGTGCCTTTGAAGAT
>JABGVY010000536.1 GCA_018645845.1 Gammaproteobacteria bacterium
ACGATGGATTGGTTGGATAAAGTTACACAACAGGCAGCACGTAAGGTCGCCCACCGCACTTCGCGCCGGAGTTTCTTTGCAAAGTTTGGTGGTGTGTTACTTGGGACGGCGGCGTTGCCACTGCTACCTGTAGCGCGAGCAAGTACGGGTGGCGGCGAAAGCCGGGTTCCGCCTCAGTCAACGGGCAACATACAAGACCCTGGTGACCCCACGCTATGTGATTATTGGCGATACTGTGCCATAGATGGTTACCTGTGCACCTGTTGCGGTGGCAGCGAAAACACCTGTCCACCAGGCACTGAAATGTCGCCACTTACCTGGATCGGAACCTGCAGAAACCCTGCTGACGGCAGAAATTACATCATTTCTTACAATGATTGCTGCGGTAAGAGCGATTGCGGCAGGTGCCTGTGTAATCGCAACGAGGGTGACAAGCCCATTTACAGGCCGCAGGCAAACAATGATATTGATTGGTGTCTGGGTACAGAAACCAATATCTATAATTGTTCAACGGCCGTTATTTTAGGTGTCGCGACGGAGTGACTGAAGTGCGGCGTCTGTTACCCCTGATTCTGTTAGCAAAGATAGTAGCTTTTTCTGGCATCGCAGGTGCGACAGAACCAGAAATAGCGGCGACGGGCGATTATCAGAAGCTTTGCGGTGTTTGTCATCTGCCGGATGGCAAGGGTATCCCGGGCGTATATCCACCGTTGAATGAACGGCTGGGCCTCTGGGCCACCGAGGAAGAAGGCCGCGCTTATCTAGTGAAAGTAGTAACGCAGGGAATGGGCGGCACCATCATTGTCGATGGGCAAAGATTTTCAGGTTTTATGCCAGGCGTTGGTATGCGACTTGATCCTGCCTCACTAGCTGTCTTGTTAAACTATGTGCTGCTCAAATTCGCGCCTGAAGTTGATGTTCAACCCTATACTGGCAGGGAAATAGAACGTATTCGAAGTATCGAGGTGAAAAACGCCAGGGATTTGAGACCGCAGGACTCAAGTTGAACTCGATGATGGAACTTGCAGCGCACACCATCCCATTGATGGCGATTTCAATTCAAATCTTTGCAATCATCTTGTTTGTGGAAGCAGCCATTCACAAATCAGTGACATATAAAGACTTTGTTGGAATCATTTCCGGTTATCGGCTGATACCGATTTCACTGGTATGGACAGCGGCAGCTTTTGTTATATTTGCTGAGTACCTTGCAATTATTAGCTTGCTGCTAATGCTTCCGTTTCTCAAATACCTGGGCGCTGTAATGCTGGTTGGTTATGCAATAGCGATCCAGATCAATGTGGTCAGGGGCAGAACAGAAATTGATTGTGGATGTGGCGGGCAATCCATGCCCATTAGCCAATCACTGGTTAGTCGTAATCTAGTTATCGCAATTCTTCTTGCATGGTCGACGAATACTGTTGGATTTGCAGGTCTTGTTGGGTACGGGTTTGTCTACTGGATACTGGTCTGTGGCACCGTGCTGGTTGGTTACCTTTTCTACCTATCTTACAACCAACTCTGCTTTAACCAGAGTTTACAAAGTAATCTAACACGGAAGGAACTATGACTACCTGGCTCGTTGTTGCTGTGGCTTTACTCTGGTTTATTGTCATTGCGCTTTCATTGGCAGTATTTGCACTTACCCGACAGATAGGTGTTCTTTATGAACGCGTGGCTCCGGCGGGGGCTCTCATGGTTAATCAGACGATAAAGGTGGGTGACAATGCACCTGAAATCGCAGTTGAGACACTAGCGGGTTCGCCCATGAAGATCGGCGCGCCAGGTAAGGCTGCGTTGGTATTTTTTGTGGCGCCTGACTGCCCAATCTGTAAGTCCCTTCTACCTATATTTAAATCGTTATCACAGGTTGAGACGGATTGTGATTTTATTCTGGCCAGTGACGGAGATACTCTTAAGGAACATGAGGCTTATGTTACGTCTAACAAGCTTGGCGGGTTTCCCTATGTCCTATCTGAGTTATTAGGCCGCTCCTACGGTGTCGCGAAACTGCCATATGCTGTTCTGATCAGGCCTGATGGCAAGATAGGTTCTATGGGGATTGTCAATTCAAGGGAGCATCTTGAAAGTCTGTTCGAGGCGGAGGCGCTTGGAATCGCATCATTGCAGGATTATCTCAACCCGCCGGATCCTGTTGCAATTTATGACCCAGAAGAACACAGAAGCTAATGAGTGTTAGCCGACACTTTAAGAACGTCTGGCTACTGGTAGTCACTTTTTCGATTGCAGCTGCACCTCTGGCCTGGGCTGACTCACTCTCCAGTAAGACTGATGCAGGCGAGGCCCGAGTTAACTACATGTTGTATTGCCAGGGATGTCATCTTAGTGATGGGGCGGGAAGTTCCAGGGCTGAAGTCCCTGAGATGAAAGATTATGTTGGAAACTTCCTTAAAGTTCCGCAAGGTCGTGAGTATCTTGTTCGTGTCCCAGGTTCAGCCAACGCCCCCATTGGGGACGACCAATTAGCCAACCTTTTGAATTGGATTCTTCTGACGATTGCAGGAGAGTCGACGCCAAAGGGGTTTACGCCCTATAGCGGCGAGGAAGTAGGGGAGATGAGAGAAAAAAGTCTGACGAATATTGTTACCCTTCGATCCAATCTCATAGAAGAAATCAACAAGACAACCGCTGGGCTTGATACCCATGCGATGAGGGCGAGCCAATGACAAGTTGGGCATTTATTTCGGCCACAGAGTTGGCGGCGAAAATCAGGGATGGGGCGATCAGCTCGGTCGCATTAACCGACTATTTTATTGAACGCATTGAGCGTTTGGATAACGACATTAACGCGGTTGTGGTGAGGACTTTTGAGAGTGCCCGGAGTGCGGCGGTTGCCGCAGACCAGGCGGCCGCAGACGGTAGGTGGTTGGGCCCGCTGCATGGGGTGCCGATGACGATAAAAGAATCCTATGTGCTGGCTGGAACACCAACCACCTGGGGTATCGAGCATTTCCGGCACAACGGCGCAACGAAAGATGGCCTGATTGTCGAGCGATTTAAGCAGGCAGGCGCACATTTTCTTGGCAAGACCAATGTGCCAGTCGAGCTGGCTGATTTCCAGAGTTACAACCCGATCTATGGCGTAACCGGTAACCCCTGGGATATTAAGAGAACTCCTGGAGGCTCTTCAGGTGGTAGCGCGGCGGCCTTAGCGGCGGGCCTATCGGCCCTTGAGGCGGGATCTGATATTGGCGGCTCGATTCGAAATCCTGCCCATTTTTGCGGCGTTTACGGACATAAGCCAACTTTTGGCGTGGTGCCGATGCAAGGCCATGAATTGTTGGCAGGGCTGCCGGAA
>JABGVY010000376.1 GCA_018645845.1 Gammaproteobacteria bacterium
AAAGACTACGAATGCCGTAATCGACAGCTCGTTTGACGCCATTGTACTGCTGGATAACGAGGGACGTATTCACGAGTGGAATTCGCGAGCGAGCAAGATGTTCGGCTTAAGCGGCGATGAAGCCATGAATGAGCCGATGCCGCGACTTCTTTTAAATGAACAACACGCAAAACGCTTTTATGCGGAGGGAGTATTTGACGCAGCACCCCTCAGCGATGAACTGATTGAGTTGACCGGGTACTCAAAAGCGAAAGACAGAATTGATCTAGAAGGTTTCATCAAACCTCTAAAAATCGATCAGATGGAACAGTGGGTGGTTTTCCTGCGTGATGTTACCCAGAGTAAAAGTATTGCCGAAGCCATCGACAATCAGCGAATTGTCGGTTCATCGGTATTAGATGGGCTGCCAATTAGTGTCTCTTTGGAAAGTCGAATACAGGACCATGTCCTCCAGAATGAAGCATATCGAAGCCTTCAAGATCAGGGTTTTACCGAGCTTGGCTTCGACACCGAAACTGAACGGCGAGAGTCCACTTGGGAAGAGGGGGCATCGGGTCCGTGGGACTTGGTTCTTTCCAATGAGGAAGAAACACGCACTTTCATCGGTGCGATGCGAATCATCGAACCGGACATCCCCGACCAGGAAAGATACTTACTAAGATACCTGGTTGATGTGACCGAGTTGAAGGAACAAGAAAAACAATTGCGCGAAGCGCTGGCAGCCAAAGATGCTTTCGTGTCCGCGATTACCCATGAGCTGCGAACTCCGCTGCACAGCATCGTTGCTTGCCTTGATCTAATAAACCCCACCCATAGGCCAGATGACATTGATGCACGTCAATATGTAGCTGTTGCGAAGTCGTCATCTGGAACTCTCCTGTCGTTAATTGAGGAGCTGCTTGATTTTCAAAAAACAGTAGATGGAGACCTACAGTTGGTCAACGACTCCTTTCAGCTCTTCCCTCTATTTGAGCAAAGCAGCGATATGTCTCATATTTTGTTCGAAGGAACCGCAGTCAATTTCAAGTCGGCATTTAAAGGCGATGAGCAGTTAAGATTAGTCGGTGATGCTCGCCGTATAACGCAGGTTATAACCAATATTGTCGGCAATGCCCGGAAATTCACCAAACAAGGTGAAGTTTCAATGACAGTGGACTGCCAGCCTAGCTCGTCAGGAAATTTCGTCTTGCGTTTCAAAATAACCGATAGTGGCATTGGAATGGACCAGAAGACCTTGGCCCACTTGGGCGAATCGTTTTTTCAGGGCACCACTGGCTTCAGTCGAGAATTCGGTGGCACCGGTTTGGGTCTCAGCATTGTCAAACAGATACTGTTCGCCATGAATTCCAAACTCGTGGTCGAAAGCACATTAGGCGTGGGTAGCACCGCTAGTTTTGAACTGACATTACCCGAAGCCAATATCGAGGAAACGGAAAAAAAGGAGGCAACAGAAGCAGGCACCCTGCCCCTTCATTCAATAGCAGATCCGAAGTTGGACTATTCTGGTAATGGCTCACTAAAAGTACTGTATGTTGAAGATGCCGATATGAATCGACTGGTCATGAAAGCCATGATGAAGAAGTTCGCAGTAGAGCTATCAATGGCAGAATCTGCCGTGGAAGGCCTGGAGCTGGCTCGAGAGAACCGATTTGATTTGATTATCACCGACATTCAAATGCCCTTTCATACCGGAATCGAGCTTCGGCAATGGCTGGCTGATGATGATGAAATTTACGCGCCCAACATCATCGCATTTACGGCAAATGCGGAAACGGCCAAAATAAAAGAGTACATTGACATTGGATTTAATGATGTTCTTACCAAACCGCTGACCCTGGCTAAATTCGGTATTTTTTTGAAACCCTATCTAGACGCCCTATAATAAACTAAACACACGAAGTCGTTTCAAATCAAGTTCAGTTGATCGCATTGATTGGACTTTAGTCTTGCTTGCACTTCGGCTAGGGCCTTGATGTTGTTCACGTCAACTCGTGTTCAGTGAGCTCTATTAGCGACTATTCGATCGTGTTGACTGGATTTGGCGGATTCTTGTTCTCGGGTTTACACGGATAAATTAACTAAGCGGTGCCGCGCAGTCTGGGGCCCGCGGTTGCTCTACCCCCATCACCGCCAGGTTTTTTAAAGAAAGGAAATTTCTATGGGAATTACAGAGTTTATTATCAGTGGTGTGCTCGTCATCGTGTGCTGTTACGCCATCGCTATCTATAACGGGCTCATCAGACTAAAGAACAATGTTGAAAGAGCGTTTGCCAACATAGAGGTACTTCTGAAACAGCGACATACTGAACTACCCCAACTCGTTGCGATCTGCAAAGGCTATATGAAACACGAAAAGGAACTATTGCTGGCTATCACTCAAGCCAGGTCGCATGTCGAGGATGCCAGGGAAAACCACGACATTCCAGACCTTGGTCGTGCAGAGACTGAGATGCGCGAGTCTCTTCACCAGTTGTTTGTACGAATTGAGGCTTACCCCGAACTGAAAGCGAATGAAAACTTCCTGGCTCTGCAGGAGCGGATATCAGTTCTTGAGGATTCGATCGCCGATAGGCGTGAAATATTTAACGAATCCGTTCGTCTTAACAATATACGTGTACAACAGATTCCCGATCTGGTGATTGCCCGGCCGTTCAAATTTACTGAGCTGGAATACCTGCGGTTTAAGGCAGTAGACCTGCTACCAGTTTCGATAGGCTCGATTAATGATTGATGCTGTGCTGACTTTTACCATCAGCTTGGATCCCGCTGCATTTATGGCGTTATTAAT
>JABGVY010000444.1 GCA_018645845.1 Gammaproteobacteria bacterium
AAGAATTGTCGCCGGGTCTCCGGGATCAATGTCAAAGTCGGGCAACAAAGTTGATACTTCGCCGGCCAACAGGTCCTCAAGCGCCGAGGTATTAGCAGCTTTGTTAGTCGCCCTTACTGAGATCACTTCCAGCTCAAGGCTCTCTCGAACAGGCGCAAGCCGGTCCAGGCGTTCCTGGTCTGCAAAAAGCACCTTGGCGCCACTGTCCTTTAGCCCAAACTCCATCTCTTCGGAAAGCCACAAAGAATTCATTGCGACTGCGATCGCTCCGATGGAAGTTGCCGCATTAAATGCGAAGATCCATTCGGGATAGTTACGCATGGAAATGGCAACCCGGTCGCCTTTTTGCACGCTGAACCGATCAACAAGAATATTTGCAATCTGGGCAACACGGTCATTGGTTTCAGAAAAGGTGTAACGCTCATCTTCAAACACAAGAAACGTCTCATCGCTACTCGCCGCCTGGTAAAGATCGCGCATGGTCGGTGGCGCATTTTTAAACATTCTGCAGGGTCTGCCCCACACCTCACCAGGCACAATTTCATAGTCCATACCTGGTGCCGTAAGCGCCGCTATTGCGGCAAGTCGATCATTGTTCATGGTTTTTACTTCTAGATAGTTAGATTGTTAACTGGAAGTGATTCGCTAAATGTGGAGGTCGAGTAAATTATAGTTCTTAACGACCTGCTCCCGCGTCTCTTCGTTAAAATTATTCTCGGCCTCAAAGCCCACCAGAGGCTTGTATTGATAACGTTCTTCACTTGGATATCGCTGCGTTCTGGCGTCAATCGCGATCGCGATCATCCTTGAACGTTCCTTCACCCTGGCTTCGTCATAGTGCACAACCTTGCCATTCAATAGTTTCGCACTGACACCAACCACCGACTCTTTTCGGTGAAACCCAAAGCCTACAGAGACACGCCAGTCCTCTGACGTGTTCGCAAAGGAACCATGAACGACCTGACGGTTACACATCACAACATCACCTGGGTCACAGATCATCGGGACCGCGCCAGGAATCCTGTCACCGTCCACTTCAGTCAGCGACGAAATATCCAGCTTGCCCTGTTTGTGCGTACCGGGAACCACCCAGACAGCGTTCGCTGCGGTACAGCCATAGAGCTGCGCCATGAAGTTAAACCCGTGCGTACCTTCATCCAGATTCGGGGAGTCCCAGTGCGTTGTTGCATCCTGATGCCAGGCAACCGATGCCCCCAGGCCGGGTTGCTTTACAAAAATAGCTTCATTGAATGGCGTGAAGTCAGAGCCGTTCATCGCTTCTGCCACTTTCAGTAACTGCGGGTGACCATACAATCGTAAACATGAATCAAGAATATGCAGGGTACCAAAAATCACCTGAACAACCTGTGAAGGAGAACCCGCGTCCGGCATCGGTGTCATCATTTTTACGGGATGACGACCCGCGTTGCGCTCGGTACCACCAACAGGATCTCCGAGGGGGGACACCAGATAAAAAGGTGGTATTAAAAGATCTGCGCCTAGCGACGGACGACCCTGCTGGTCCAGCTTCGATTGATTTGACACCGGCGCGCGCTCAAGCGCGCGCTTTACCTCATCTTTCAGGTCGTCGACCTCGGGTTGCTCGAGCACGCCGGTAAACACATAGAAGCCGCAGCGAGAGAAAGCATCCGTAATGTCAGGATGCAGACTGCGATCGGCCTGAAACCTCACAGGTCCGCGGTTTCCCAATGCCAATGCTTGCTCGGTCCCTTCCTTCAGGTATTCCGCCATTGAATCGGCATGTTGTTTTACGGTTAGCGACATTTGACTGAACTTGCATTTCCCATCTCTCAGCGTTGTTTGTACGTGAACTGGATGCCACTTGCAATCCTTCCAGCCTTTGGTTCATTGTCGGCCTTTATCGGACTTTTGGAATTCATTATGAAACTCAACAACAGAGTTGCTATCGTTTCTGCCGCTGGACGGGGCATCGGCAAAGCCATTGCCATGTCTCTCGGGTCAGAGGGCGCCACGGTTATCGTCAACTCCTATGGCGAGAACACCACAAAGAGCACAGTCGATGCCATCAATGATGCTGGCGGCAAAGCCATCGGCATGCCAGGTGACATCACGGATCCCTACCGAATTATGGAAGTCATAAACGCGACGATAAAGGACTATGGCCAGATCGATATTCTTGTTAACAATGTCGGCGCCGGTCCAAAAACGGTTGATGACCCACCCTCGCACCCACTTGCGCCTGTGGAAGCAGTCTGGAATGCGCTCTACAACCAGAACCTGCTGCCAACAGTCCTGATGAGCGAAGCCGTCGTGCCCCACATGCGCGCCGCAAAATACGGGAAAATCGTTCACATCTCGTCAATCGCCGGTCTGGGGTCCTTTTCGCCAGAGATGTTGACGGGATTTGTCCATCCCAGCTACAACGCCATGAAGGCCGCACTTATTAATTACACACAGACCCAGGCCGATTTACTTGGGCCCGATAATATCAATGTTAATGCGGTATGCCCGGGCATTGTCTACACCGACGCCTGGA
>JABGVY010000450.1 GCA_018645845.1 Gammaproteobacteria bacterium
CTGAATACGATAGTGGTGAGCTGGTACTCCAGGAAGAAGAAATCGCGGATGCACAGTGGTTCCACTACAACGACCTTCCGCACAAACCGGCGATGATGTCCATCTCTGGATGGCTAATAGATGACTTCATCAAACGGATGGGTTAGGCGCAAGGTTTTAGTCGCAGGCGTTCTAATACCCCTGTTTGTTCATTCATCCTGTTATGCGGACCATCTCAGGATAGGGGTAGCATCCAATTTCAGGTCAACGCTCGAAAAAATCGCAACCGGCTTTGAACTCACGCACAATACAACGGTAGAGGTCAGCGCCGCATCAACAGGCGCGCTTTTCGCTCAGGTCAAAAGTGGTGCGCCTTTTGATATCCTGTTTGCTGCAGATAGCGTCCGCCCGGCGCGTCTTGAATCAGATGGGCATACCCGCTTGAGACGAACCTACGCATATGGGCAACTGGTATTCTGGACTCCCGGCAAGCCGGCCAATGAGACAAGCTTGAAACAGTACAAAAGAACTATGGCAATCGCGAACCCCAGGCACGCCCCTTACGGCAAAGCAGCGGCAGATACTCTGAAAATCATGCAGGTCAAATCAGATCGGGTTGTTTACGGCACCAACATTGCCCAGGCTTTCAATTTTGTCAGGACAGGCAATGCACCCGCAGGATTGGTCGCCCTTTCGCAAATCAAGCATCTGGACGTGCCGGCAGTCGAATTCTGGGTTGTGCCACCCCAATCCTACGCTCCCATTGAGCAACAATTAGTTGTGCTGAAGGACGCTTCCGTGAAAGCCGAGCTATTCGTGGCTTACACGTTCGACCCTGATACCACCCGACTCATCGAAAAATCAGGATACCTGGTATCAGATACGAGCAATCGAACTGGAACTGGTGCTGAGCGATGATGGACTCGGACCTGGTTTCTTTATGGCTCACGCTCAAGCTCGCCGGCGTAACAACACTCGTTCTTATTGTTTTAGGCACGCCACTGGCATGGTGGTTATCCCAGCGTTCCCGTGCCAGCGAAAGAAGTTGGCTAAGTAACACGCTAAAAAACATCGTCGAACCACTCGTGGCCCTGCCGATTGTACTACCGCCTACGGTCGTCGGATTTTACCTTCTACTGGCATTCTCTCCCGACAACCTGCCCGGAGAGCTTTGGCAATCCGCAACTGGAACCACTCTGGCATTTTCTTTTTATGGGCTGGTCGTGGGCTCAGCGATCTACTCACTCCCCTTTTATGTACAACCTCTACAGGTGTCTTTCAGTGCACTGCAACGGGAGTTGATTGAAGCGGCGGCAACACTGGGCGCATCACCGCTGGATAGGTTCTTCAGCTTGATCGTTCCTCTTTGCCGTCGAGGTTTCATCATCGCCATATGTCTTTCCTTTGCCCATACCGTGGGTGAATTTGGCATTGTACTAATGATCGGCGGCAATCTGCCGGACGAAACCCGGGTGCTATCGATCGCCCTTTTTGATCATGTTGAAGCGCTCGACTATGGAAAAGCACACATCCTGGCGGGCGGGTTACTCGGTTTTTCTTTTGTCACGCTGTTCCTTCTTTACGCCGTCGACAGGCGTTGGCAAAACGGCACACGGACAACCTAGGGCGCCCTATGTCATTGTCAATTCAGGCCAGAGTAAAACGGGAAGGCGGTTTCGAGCTCGACGTCAACGTTACCTTTCCTGACAGGCAAGTCTCTGCACTCTTTGGTGCGTCGGGATCGGGAAAGTCCACTATCCTGAGGTTGCTAGCCGGACTGGACCATATCCCCGGTATTCGAGTAAGTTTTGGGGATACTGTATGGCAAGACACAAAGACCTTTGTACCACCTAATCAACGTCATATTGGCTACGTTTTCCAGCACCTTAATCTTTTTCCGCACCTGAGCGTGTCCGGGAACCTGGATTATGCTGAAGCTCGTCGCCAAAGCGGCGGTGGATTGAGCAGGCAAGACCTTCTGGATATCCTGAACCTTTCGAATCTTCTAGAAAAACTACCCGGACAGTTGTCGGGCGGAGAACAGCAACGGGTCGCAATTGCTCGCGCCCTGCTATCAAACCCTGACCTGATAGTCATGGACGAACCGCTGGGGTCTCTGGACCAGGCGGCGAAGAATCGAATCCTTCCTTACCTGCAACGATTACACAGGTCCCTGGAAATACCGATTATTTATGTCAGTCATGTCGTGGACGAAATCTTATATCTTGCAGACACAGTGTTCGAAATATCTGCTGGGAGAATCACAGGAAAGAACTCTGTGATTGATTTCTCAGTCTCTGGCACCCACATAAATCAACCGGAGGCTGCAGCAATCGTATCCTGTCGCGTCAGGTCGGAAAATGAACAGCATTCCCTGACAGAACTGCAGTTCGAAGACACGCAGCTCCTTGTTTCTGCAGGCCAGCTGATTAACGGGGAATCAGTTCGCGTGAAAATTCCGGCCCGCGATGTCAGTCTCTCAAGAAAGCGAAATGAATCGAGTATCATTAACGTTATCGCGACTACAATAGAGCACATCCACGATCCTGGAACCGGCGCCTCTGCAGTTGTTAAATTGAAATGCGGAAACCAATTTCTATTAGCGCTAATTACCCGAAAGTCACTCCAGGAACTGCATTTCGAGATAGGTGAGCCCATCTTCGCGCAAATCAAAGGTGTAGCATTGATGACACAGCATGACTCATAGCGAACATCCTTTTTCACGCCTGAATCCTGACTTCATCATGGATGCGATTGAATCGGCCGGTTACCGGTGCGATGCCAGAAACCTGGAGCTCAACAGCTATGAGAATAGGGTCTACCAGATTGGAATTGAAGACAGTGAACCAGTAATCGCCAAATTTTATCGACCGGACCGCTGGTCTCTTGAGCAGATAAAAGAAGAACACGATTTCACAATCGAGCTCAAGGACCACGGTCTATCAGTGGTCGCGCCGTTGGCCATCAATGACAAGACCTGCTTTCAATATGACGGCTTTAACATAGCTATCTTTCCGCGACGCGGCGGCAGGGCGCCCGCGGTTGACGACCTTGGCTGCCTTGAAGTGCTTGGGCGATTCATCGGCCGATTGCACGCCGTCGGAGCCAGTGATCGCTTTTCATATCGCCCCACCATCAGTATCGAAGAATATGGCATTTCCTCTCGCCGCTTTTTACTCGATCACAATTTCATTCCCGATGAGCTCCGGGAGTCTTACTCTACGATCACTGAGCCCCTGCTAAAATTGATTCAGGATCGGTTCGACCTAGCTGCGCCAGGATTGATTCGACTTCATGCCGACTGCCACATGGGTAATGTGCTATGGAGAGAAGACCAACCTCATTTCGTAGATTTTGATGACGCAAGAATGGGCCCTGCGGTTCAGGACCTGTGGATGCTCCTGTCGGGTGATGAGAGTTCACAGTCAATACAAATGAACCGGATACTGAAAGGGTATCGTGACTTTCGGGATTTCAACACCAGCGAGCTATTGCTGATTGAACCTCTGCGAACCCTGCGAATGATGTATCACGCCGCCTGGGTGGCCAGGCGATGGGACGATCCTGCATTCCCGAGGGCATTCCCGTTCTTCAACACGCAAAGATACTGGTCGGAGCATATCCTGGAGCTGAGAGAGCAATGGGCTGCCATCGAGGCGCCCGCTATCTCGCTATATAGTTAATCAGGGTGTCGTCAATCAGATACTTTCCGGGATATCCGAGCCTGAATTCAGGACCCGCTCTCGATTAAGAACTGGATTAGCATACATCTTCAGCCAGTAGGACCTGTACTCCGGCGGACAACTTTTCAGCCGCTGCGTAAGTGTGAGCAATTCCTTTTTTCCTATTGTCGGTACCCGGTGTGACAGGGATTGATAAGCCGGCTCCTCCAGCCTGGACATAGCCCAATAGTTGATCGGGAAAAGTTGCAGGTTAGATATGATCTGGCGATCAATTTCCGCCGCAACTTCATCAGCACTCTCAAATTCTCCATCCAGCTTCGTGCCAAGCCTCAGTATCACCCTACCCTTCTGGCCACTTAGCCCCTTGACGAGTGACAACAGGTCTTCACCCTGTGGTTTCCCATACTCGCCATCTCTTGCAATCTTGCCGAGTTCCGTTGCCTTCAACGTATCACAAGGATCGAATTCGTATGAAATCGAAAGCGGTACAATATTAAGCGACCTGATGACTTCAGCGAGAGGTTTCTTTCGATCCGCCAGGACAAACATCTTGATAATGGCAGGATCAGTCACGTCAAGACCATTCTTGCTCCGGCCTTCACTCTGCGCGATCCAGATGGAATGTCCCGTCTGGATAGAATGCTTGATGTACTCGGAGGCTTGAATCAATGCTGCATAAGCTTTCCTGGCACCCACGACTGAGCGCTTGATAAAAAACCCCTTATTCAGCCTCATCAGCGACGTGGCAAAATCACGCTGGATCAGATTATCCCCAATCGCAATCCGAACCGTTTCCAGGTTATTCAGGTACAGCGCATAGTCGAGTAACATCGAATCACCCGCAATATCACGATGATTGCTGATAAAAAGGTAGGCCTTTCCCGGCTCCAGCGAATCAAATCCTTCGTACACAAACTCTGTCGATCCATCACGGACAAGCTTCTTGGCATAGTCAGCGGCGATTTCCTGGAAGGCAGCAATATCATCTACCTTTCGGATGGCGCGTTTGAGATACAGGGATATTGCAGCTGATACTATGCCAGGGAAAAAACGGCTTAGACCAGGCGCCAGCCAACCAGCAAGAAACTCCGTGAGTTCCGGATCAGCAACTAACTTTGCAAGCGCATCAGCAACTTCTTCGTCGTGATAGGGTCTTATATCTTCAAATTCACTCATACGTCGATGAAGTAATGGTTGAGCCCATGATTATCCAATGTTTCATTTCGAAACGCATGTAGTAATGATTATCGAGCGAACATCAACCTAACATGATGGGCTCAAGTGCCTGTCACCCCAAAACCAGGCAGCAGACTCGTTGCGATCAGAAATATACCCGCGACTATCAATACAATAAACACTAATCTTCGCACCAGGTGATCTGGCACCAGCTGAACATAGCGGCTTGCCACCAGGGTCACAACAATAACCAGAGGAATAGCCACTGCACTCATCTGCAAAATTGCAACGTTGAGTTGACCTGAAACGCCAATCATCGCTGAACGGATCGCAGTTGATACACCGAACACCGCCAGCAGGCTGAACCGGATCGTGTTGATTGATAGCGGTTGCCGATACGCAAAGTACGCAAGTGGCGCCCCACCGGCACTATATAGACCCGCTAACAATCCTCCAAAAGTCCCAAACAAGGTAAAAACCAGTCCCCTCGACTGGACGCCTAAAGGTGCCGGTGCAATCATTAGACTGGTTCCGGCGAGAATAATGACGAGGCCCAGCAAGGTCTTCAACAGCACGTAATAGTGTTCGCTTAGGTAAGTGAGCAAAATAATCCCGAGCGCCATCGCTGGAATCATGCCCAGGAGAATCCTTCTGACAAACAACCAATCAACATTTCGATGCCCTTGTCTAAGAGCAACACCCGCATTGGTCAGGCTGATAAAACTCACAACGGCTGCAGCGAAAGCAATGTCCGTGATATCGAACAGAGCGACACCCACGACAATAACCAGGCCCATCGCGAAACCTGTCAACGTCTGAACCAAAGCACCTAAGACGACAATGACCAGAAACAAAATTGTGTTAATCTCGGGCACCAAAACCTCGACTCTCACTACAACCACGCAGTATAGGTGAATTTTTGGACCTTAATCTTGAAAACAAAAACGTTCTGATTACTGGCAGCAATCGTGGCACTGGCAATGACATCGCAAAAGCCTTTCTCGAAGAAGGTGCCAGGGTATTTGTTCATTCTCTATCAGAAGGTGCCAGCGAATCTGCCTGCGAAGCCCTGGCGAATGATCTGGCTCTGCCAATCTGGGGGGATATCACCACCGATGTTGGAGCCAATCAGGTTCTCGCCCAGTATCTTGCCCAAGATTTTCCACATGGGCAGCAACTGGATGTACTGATCAATAACTATGGTGAGGCCAGGCGTGGGAAATGGAGCACGACTTCGACCGAAGACTGGATCAAGCTCTACGATATCAACACCCTGTCAATCGTTCGCATGGTACAACTATTTTTACCGCACCTGCCAAACAACGGGCGAATTATCAATTTGGGAACTATCGGGTCTACCAGGCCTAACAACATTATGCCCCACTATTACGCCGCCAAGGGCGCACTTGCCACGCTGACCGTCAGCCTGTCCAAGGAAGTCGGACCCAGGGGCATTACCGTTAATCTGGTATCGCCGGGACTGATCCGCACGCCGGAGGTTGAATCTTCGTACCTCGAGAGGGCCAAAAAAGAAGGCTGGGGTGACTCGTTCGAGGAAGCGGAGGCAAAGATCACAGAAAACTACTTCCCAAACCCGCTGGGCAGGATTGCGACACGACGGGAAGTCTCAAGCGTTGTGCTATTTCTCTCAAGCAAACTGGCCTCATTTGTAAACGGGCAAAACATTCGCGTCGACGGCGGCGCTGTGGACTACGTTTGATGCTATGGATTAAAACATTTCACCTACTGTTCGTTATGGCATGGATGGCCGGGGTGTTTTATCTGCCTCGAATTCTTGTTCACTATGTTGAAGGAAAGGCGGCAAGTGAGGACACTCGCAGACTTGTCACCATGGCCGAGAAACTTCTAAAATTCTCGACCATGATGGCAGCGCTGGCCATCACACTAGGCATGGTTCTCTGGCTATATTACGGCATCACAGGCGGTTGGATGCACGCGAAACTCCTTCTTGTCGGGCTCCTTGTCGCCTACCAAATACAGACTTTTCGATACCTCTCACAAATGAAGCGAGACGAAGTACTCAACACATCTCTTTTTTTTCGTCTGTACAACGAGGGCGCACTGCTTCTGGTCGTGCCAATCCTGATTCTCGTTGAACTCAAACCTTTTTAAAAATGGTCCCCTGTGCTGGCACTTACAGAATTTATTGACGCCACGGTTAACATCGCTGAATCCAGCCTGTTGTCGTCGCCATTTGACCCTGACTGGAGATCACCAAGTGAACTCCATCAGGACTCGGACCTGACCTACTGGAAACCCGTCAGGCAGCAAACACCTGTTTCTTTCGAAGGTTTATCCCACGCGCTGGAGCTGGAGATTCACGCGGACATAAAGGCGTATTACGCAAGCTATTGGTCAGGCACGCTGGAAGCGGAGAGTTCTGAGGGACGCGTCAGCCTGATCCAGTTATGGAATGTTGAAGACTTTGATCGCCTAATTGCCAACCTTATTGGTCATGCCATGATGAAACAAAAATCTCGCCAGGGTTTTACCGTGTTTTTCGCGAATACAGACCCTGACACAGAGATTTTTCTCTCCATCGACAATTCATCGGGCGCAATACTCCTGGAAGAACCCGGTAAACCACCCCTGCGGCAGGTAGAAACCGATATACACACCTTCCTGCGAAGATTGAAACCGAAAAATCGCCCAGCTGACATATACTAACGCAATGAACCAAAACCAAAACCAAAAGCAGTTAACGCTTACTCCTATTCGACAGGTTACCGGCGAAGTCACTTTGCCAGGATCTAAAAGTCTGTCTAACCGAGCCCTGCTCCTGTCAGCACTCGCCGACGGGACAACCCGACTCAAGAACCTGTTGCGGTCGGACGATACCGAACGAATGATGGAAGCATTGCGACAGCTCGGAACAGATATCGAAATGTCAGAGGACTGGCAATCCGGTAAAGTGCTGGGGAACTCTGGGTTATTCAGCCCCCCCGATGAAACAGTCTTTTTCCTCGGAAATGCGGGGACAGCGATTCGTCCGCTAACCGCTGTTCTTAGCCTGATCCCTGGCGATTTCACCATTGACGGCGATCAGTACATGCGTGAACGACCCATTGAACATCTGGTCGATGCTCTTTTGGCACTTGGCGCCCAGGTGAGTTATCGCGAAAAAGCCGGTTGCCCACCTATCCTGCTCAAGGGTGGATTGGTCAATGGCGGCAATGTCAGCATTCGCGGCGACATCTCTAGTCAGTACCTGACCGCACTGTTAATGGCTTTGCCGCTGGCGGCTAATGACTCAAACATCATCATTCAGGGTGACCAGGTGTCTAAGCCTTACCTTGATATCACACTCGGTATGTTGAAAAAATTTGGTATTAAGGCGGGCCACGAGAATTACCAGACATTTAACATCCCGGGCAACCAGACCTACCGATCACCAGGGAGTTTTCTCATAGAAGGCGATGCTTCATCTGCCTCGTATTTCTTCGCGGCAGCCGCTATTGGCCAGGGCCCGGTAAGAGTCCATGGACTAGGCAAGCACTCGGTCCAGGGCGACTATCAGTTCCTCGACATCATTGAGCTAATGGGGGCAAAGGTAGACAGAGCGGATGATTGGACCGATGTCACGGGCGGCGAACTACATGGCGTTAACGTTGATCTTAACCACATCCCCGACGCCGCCATGACAATCGCCGCCATGGCACTATTTGCAAAAGGGCAGACTGTCATACGCAACATCTACAATTGGCGAGTCAAGGAAACCGACAGAATGCATGCGATGGCAGAAGGCCTGACACGGCTCGGTGCAATGGTGCAGACTACCGAGGATTCCATCGTGATCGACCCACCCAGCGAAATTCAGGCTGCGACCATCGATACCTACGGCGACCACCGGGTTGCGATGTCTTTCTCACTGGCGGCGCTAGGTAACGCACCAGTCACCATTGATGATCCGGACTGCACAAGAAAAACCTTCCCGGGCTATTTTGACGTTTTTCAGTCGCTCTCCATAAATCGATGAATACGACGTGAACCGCCATAAACTTCCAAGCCTTGTGCTCGCCACTGCTATTGTAGGATTAACGTGGACGGGTGCCTATGCGTGGGAAACACGGCTTGATGAAGATGGCATCCTGGTTCAATCAAGACTCACATCGGGGACTAAATACGAAGAGTTCCGGGCGGAAGCCGAAATCGATGCAACAGTTGCTCAAGCGATGGCGCTTCTTATCGATACCTCAGCCTGCACGCAGTGGTTGTTCCGGTGCAAAGAAGGCCGCGTTATTCAGGAAATAAGCAGCACTGAAAGGACTTTTTACCAGGTGACATCGCTCCCTTTCCCCGCAAAATCGCGTGATTCCATTTTCCATGCCGCGATCACGTTTGAAGGCCTGTCGACCGTACGAGTGACCATGAATTCAATGCCCGACGAAATACCCCAGACGAAACATATCAGGATACGGGAGTCATTCGGAACCTATGTTCTTGCGCCAACACGGGAGAACAAACTTCGGGTGACCTGGCAGCAGTACGTCGACCCGGGTGGCGCGCTCCCTGCCTGGATCGTCAACTCAATGCTGACCGATTTACCGTTCAAATCAATGCAAGCATTTAGGGAAGTGGTCCAACAATCACCCTACCGCGATGCTATATTGGTCTACGGGTCAGACGGGATACCAACGGGCATCAACTTTACTGACTCGCAAGACTAAACCCGGCAGATTCAAGGTTTAGCAGGAAGGACTTTGCCGCAAGCCCTCCACCAAAGCCCGTCAAACTGCCATCTGCACCGATAACCCTATGACAGGGAATGACAATGGGCAGTGGATTTCGACCATTGGCTGCACCGACAGCCCTGACCGCCTTAGGACGTCCAATACTCTCTGCAATGTTGCGATAGCTGGTTGTCTGACCAAAGGGAATTTCCTGCAGAGCTGCAAGAACGCTCAGCTGAAACGGTGTGCCGCAGGGCTTCATCTCTAAATCGAATTGCTGTCTTTCGCCCTCGAAATATTCGTTAAGCTGGTCTTCGGCCTGATTGAAAACAGAGTCATCCTGATTCCAATCGTCCGCCGGGGAAATAATCCCCTTCCCTTCCGGAAACCCAATCATCTCAAGGATGCTCGTTTGTCCCCCAAGCAAAAGCCTCCCGACGGGTGTCGCTATATATTTGTAGTCCACAATCGATTCCTCTTCAGACGCCATTTTAGGCTTCACTTCGCCGCTATTCAGTCTGCCGATGCCCGCCACAAATGCATACCCGCGTATCCACGCCAGGGCCGCCAGGCTTCCGCTCTGTTAATAAGTTTCTTTTCCGAGCTAACACCAAGAATTTTCTCTGCTACTTTTCTAATCACCAGATCACCGTGCAGAAAGGAATCCGGGTTCGATAACGCGCGCAGACAAATATACTGAGCTGTCCAGGGTCCGATACCCGGAATGGCAATCAACTGCGCGTAAAACGCCTGTTCATCCATATTAAATCCAAGCTCGCTATTCGCAACTGCAACAGCAAGCAGTTTTATGGCTCTTGCACGTTTTGAAGGCATTGGCAGCGATGCAGGATCCAGCTCAGCCAGCATTTCCGGGGTTGGGAACACCCGCCCAAACTCGGTTTCGATACCATATTGCATGGCGATCCGCCCCATGACGGTAGTCGCGCCCTTAACTGAAACCTGTTGCCCCACAATCGCCCGTACTGCGATCTCAAATTCATCGAAGGCACCGGGTAGCCGCAGCCCAGGACGACGCTTCACAAGCCTGCGCATAATCCTGTCTTCGCAGAGCACGGAGTTTATCTCTTCTGGCACAGCATCAACGTCAAACATTAATCTCACTTTACCCATGATCCGCATCAGTGAACCCGAACTCCCCCCCTGAACAGTACACACCAGTTGGTTACCAGACTGCGACACTGACAAACGCCCGCTCTTGCCATCAAGCACAAAGGATCGTTCGTAACTTTCACCTGCATTATCCTCACCCGCATGATCTACACGTACATTTTCCACACCGGGTATCGCCCTGATCCGATAGAACTCGAGCAGGCTCTGAAAGTCATAGGGTTGTCGAAACAGCATCTTCAGCTCAACACTTCCA
>JABGVY010000445.1 GCA_018645845.1 Gammaproteobacteria bacterium
GCATTTGCGCCCTCCTCTAATAATACGTTTCGATAATTACCTAACCAGACGCCAAACCCGGGCGAGTGATAGAGTTTTTCCCAAAACTCCCTGCGTTCTTCTTCCGATACTTCCTCGACATGTCGAGGATCTGGACCGTGCAGGAAGCCTCCGGGTGTTGTCTTACATTTTTCAAATATTTCGTCGTACGAGGCCTTAATGTCCGCCATCGCGGCAGCGTCGATGGGTCCATTCTTAAGCGGCGCGCACCAGTTAGGCCGCCGTTGGAAGACTGTCAGGCTGCCGACCTTGTCAGCAATATCCCCAATCACCTGTACGCCTGTAGCCCCAGTCCCGACAACCCCTACTCGTTTACCTTGGAGTTGAACCGGTTCCTTCGGCCAGTGGTAGGTGTGAAAGGACTCTCCCTGAAAGACGCTAACGCCTTCTATGTTGGGAAGCGTTGGAGCGGAGAGCATGCCAATCGCGGTTAACAGTATTTTACATGTCAGGCTGCGGCCATCTTGCAATGAGATCTTCCACACACTCCTGGATTCGTCAAACACAGCAGACTTGACCCTACAGTCAAACTGCATGTGTTCACGCAGATTGAATTTATCTGCAACATAGCCAAGGTAACGCAGTGTTTCAGGCTGGCCGGCGAAATATTCACTCCAATCCCATTCCTGCAACAACTCCTCGGAAAACGAATAAGAGTAACTGTGACTCTCTGAATCGAAACGGGCGCCGGGATATCGATTCCAATACCAGGTTCCCCCAAGGTCACTACCGGCTTCCAGTACCGTGGCATCGATGCCTAGTTCAAGCAGCCTATAAAGCTGATAGATGCCACAGACACCAGCACCGATCACTACAACTTCATGGTGTTTACTTTCTGTCATTAAATATCCTGCGTCTTCGTCAGATTTTTACGACCAATAAATTGTTGTTCAATACAGAGAGCGTCCAATGTGCGATGGTGCCGCTAACCGCTGTCTTAGTTGATGTCGCTTTCAGGTCGGCTCAGGTGCTGAGGATTGTGCAAAAGGATGCAGACAAAGGCGTCCTCACAGTGCTAATCCGTCATCGTGCCTAAGGCCACTCTTTCCCGGTCTACCTCTTCTACCATCTGTCTTATCTTTGGATGCTGCTCGCAAATCCTGTCCAGGTCCTGACGGTTCAGTTCGTATAACGAGCAGGGCGTGGCGGCTATCGTTGTTGCATTTCGCGGGGTACCATGAAGAAGCGCGGCTTCACCAAAGAAATCACCGGCATACAAAGTCGCCACATGGCTGACAGCATCACCCTCGGTTACTTCGACATTGGCGATACCTCTTGCGATCAGAAAGATGGAGTCACCTGCACTCCCTTGTCTGATAATGACTTTTCCTCGAGGCACCGTCTTTGTCCGAAGGTAGCCGCCAATAAAAGCATGCTCTGCTTCACTGACGCCTTGAAACATGGGAACCTTCTTCAGGATTTCGGTCACTTCAATTTCGAAGCAGGCTGACATATTTTCCTGGTTGAGCTGCCTGATGCGGCTTGCCTGGTTTTTCAATATCGTATGAGCTATGCCTTCATTGATCATCCCCATCTCAGCAGCCTGCTCTACTGATGCATGTTCAGCTACCAGAAGCAATCGTTGCCCCAATTGCTCCTGGATTGTTTCAACGAATTCCGGATACTGCTCAGCAACTTCATCGATCTGGGCTTTGGCTGCTCTTAGAATTTCTTCGTAGACCTCCCTCATGTTCCCGGTGGTAACGGTATCAATATTACCCTCACTCGCAATGGCATCCAATCCGTTTAGCACCGAATTCGCTGCGCGATACCTTCCCCAGGCAACATCGTAGTCCCGAATAATACTCGAGGTAGATAGCCTCTCCGCCAATGCTCTGGCCCCGGCAACTTCGAACATATTAGTGACCGCTTCAAAGACGGTTTTACCGATAGACTTCTCCGCTTTGACCGTGGGCATCAAGCCCCGGTGGCGAACCTCATCAAACTGTACGGCGATAGTATGTTCCAACTCTCGGTAAGCCGATTCGTTGATCAGGCCGTGCGAAAACAACTCATAGAACCTGGCTTTTTCCCTGGCGAGACAACGCATAGCGAGAATTGTGGCCATTTCTTCCTTGGTCATGTTGCTATTGAGCGTCTCGATCTCAGCTCCGAGTTTTGACAGGCTTTGCTCACTTTTTTCACGGAGGTTGTCGGCGATACGTTGCGAAAAAAGTCCGCCACTAACAAGTGAATTAAGTCGCTTTAACCCTTCTACCCGTGCGTTTTTGTCCCCTTCAAGTTTAGCCAGAGAATCTGAAATGCTAAGTGCATCAAGGCCCAGAAATTTCACCAGTTTTTCGATGCTGAGCCCCTGCACGACCAGCGTGAACAGAACCGCACCCATGACCAGCGAGATCAGAGTATCTTTGTAATAGAAGGGAGGCAGTGCGAGAACAATAGCGAGGGCTATAGCACCTCTTAACCCGCCCCAGTACATTACGGACTGGAATGGCATGCCGATCGGTTCTGCACCAGGCATTCGACCAATAAGAGGCACAACAGAATAAATAACGATGGCCCGTGATATCAGCATCGCGACAACGACCAGCGCGATAAGGTCTACAGATTCCCACAAAACGACAAGGTCAATCTGCAGACC
Source organism: Gammaproteobacteria bacterium (assembly GCA_018645845.1). GTDB lineage: Bacteria > Pseudomonadota > Gammaproteobacteria > Pseudomonadales > Azotimanducaceae > UBA9659. Next base: position 2,642 of record JABGVY010000445.1, read on the forward strand.
AACCATCAGAAAGATCAACGCATTAGCGACGAATGCTAAATACTCCCAGAAATGCTCCATAAATGCCGACGTACTGGGTGAGATCTTCGATTTACCCCACGAACCGATGGTCATGCCTGCGGCGACCACCGCCATGATGCCGCTGACATGAAACACATGCTCAGCAATGATAAATGAGAAATAAGCCAGGATGGTGGTAAGCGTAATTTCAATCCCGGGGTCAGATTCGATTCGCCCCAGCATGTTGCCGGTTATTAAGGCCAATACCCAACCAACGATAACGCCACCCGCAAACACCAACAGGAATTCCCCTGTGCCGCTTACCAGCACGTCTGAAGAAAATTCACCGGCGGTCAGGAGACCGATCAAAATAGTGGCGAGCACCAGTGACGTTGCGTCGTTAAATAGACTCTCGCCTTCTACCAAAATGGTTAACCTTTCGGGTACCCCTAGCTGTTTAAAGATAGCAATAACGGCAACGGGGTCAGTAGCACTCAGGATTGCACCCAACAAAAGCCCCACCATCAAATCGAACTCGGTGAATACTGAAAAAATGAACCCAATGATGCATGTAGAAATCAGTAATCCCGGAATAGCCAGTGTCAGAATCGGCCATAGGTTGTTTGAGAGCTGTCGGGCATTAAGGTTAAAAGCCGATTCGAAAATCAACGTCGGAATGAATACAAAAAGAACCAGCTCTGGCGTGAGTTGAAATTGGCTCAGCAAGGATAATCCGGGCATATCATGTCCGAAGTGAGATATGGCGATGCCAACAAAGACCAGGAGGACGGTTAGCGGCAGCTTATCGACCTTTTTGCTGAACATGGTGGTAACTGCTGCAATCAACAGTAGCAGAACAATGCCTGTCACCAGGTCAGTTATGCTACTTCCCGCATGCTCCATCTTACCTCCTCAGCTGGAAAACAAATTCAACCTCAAACAACGAGACAAGGCTTTATCGATTCTACGGCGCTCCGTAGCGAGTTTCCTGTTCCGGGCTAATAGCTTTTTTCCTGACCCAGCACTCTTTCTCCAATGAACGACTTAATCATTTCCTGCGACACCGGTGCAATGACAGGAATCATGATTTCACGTAAATAGCGTTCCACATGATATTCCTTAGCGTAACCCATTCCACCATGGGTCAAAACACTTCTCTGGCAGGCTGATAACGCTGCTTCTGCCGCCAAATATTTGGCCGTGTTAGCCTCCACACCACAGGGTTCCCCCCTGTCGTATATTGATGCGGCCTTGAAGACCATTAGCATCGCGGCTTCCAGTTCCATCCAGTTCACCGCAAGCGGATGCTGGATCGCCTGGTTTTTGCCAATCGGTCGATCAAAAACAACGCGTTCACGTGCGTAGTTTGCGGCTCGTTCCAGAGCGGCCTGACCCAGCCCTACGGCCTCTGCTGCAATCAGGATTCGTTCGGGGTTCAACCCATGAAGCAGGCATTTCCATCCGTCTCCTTCCTCACCAATACGGTCCTGAACCGGTACGATCAGGTTATCAATAAATAACGAATTGCTATCAACGGCTTTCCGGCCCATTTTCTCAATTAACCGGACTTCGATTTTTTCCCGGTCCAGATCAGTAAAAAAAAGAGACAGGCCGTCCGTTGGTCGTTCACATTCAGATAATGGTGTCGTTCTTGCGATTAACAGAATTTTGCTTGCAGTCTGTGCAGTTGTCGTCCAAAGCTTCTGGCCGTTAATGACATAGTTATCGCCATCACGGTCTGCTCGAGTCTCCAGTTTAGAGGTATTGAGACCGGAGTTGGGTTCAGTGACACCAAAACATGCCCTGTCCCGCCCCTGAATCAATGGTGGCAGAAAACGAGACTTTTGTTCGTGAGTACCAAACACAACGATCGGGTTTGGTCCGAACAGGTTCAGGTGTACTGCTGAAGCGCCACTCATACCGGCGCCGGAGCGGGCTATTGTATGGGCAAGAATCAGCGCCTCGCTAACGCCCAGGTCAGCGCCACCATATTCTTCCGGCATCGCAATGCCTAGCCAGCCACCCTCTGTGATGGCGCCTACAAACTCTTCCGGAAATTTACCATCCGAGTCTCTTTCCCGCCAATAATCCTCACCGAAGTCGTGGCAAATTCGGGAGATGGCATCCTGGATAGCAAGTTGTTGATCGCTGAGTTCAAAATTCATGTAAATACCGGTAAAAAGGGGCAAGGTGCAGAATTCTATGTAAGTTGAATGCAAAACGCATATATTTTGTGAATTGACCAATGCAAAGCTGCTTATTTAGCGACTTGACCAATGCAAAACACGCCTATTTAGCGACTTGGCCAATGTAAAAACAGCACTTTTTAGCGACTTGGCCAATGCAAAAACAGCACTTTTTAGCGGCTTGACCATAATTTGGGGTTCTAAGGTGTACTTTGGGTATCTTTCCATTATCTTTTCAATTACTTTTAGACGCTTGCTGGTAGTTTTAGCACCTAGGAATCGAAAGTCTTAAACGCATGGCCGTATTCAGCTCAGATAAAGTCCTCCAAGATAAAGCCCTGCAAGATAAAGCCCTGCAAGATAAAGCCCTGCAAGATAAAGCCCTGTACGCAAAAGCTATGCAGAAAGCAGCTCCATCTGGTAAGCGAAAAGCAACCAGACAGGTGCTGCTCGATGCTGTACGGGACCTTGTTTTTGAAAAGGGCCACGACAGTATCTCCATCCAGGAAATTACAAAGCGGGCTCGAGTTTCCACAGGCACTTACTACAACTACTTTGATACCAAGCAAGACGTATTCATGGCCGTTGCCCAAAATCTGCAAGACCAGATAGCCGCGGAACTGGAACCAACCAGGGCGTCCATCAATGACCCGGCGATGAAGGTTGCTATCACCCTGAAGTACTATTTTTGTCAGTCGCTGGATAACCAGGATTGGCGGGACTTCGCTCGGTTTACCGGTCTAACGCACCTTCCCCTTGAGCAGGCAATCGACGCAAGGATTGTAGACATTCAGCGGGGTGTCACAGGTGGTAGATTCAAGGTCGATAACGTTCCCTTCACGGAATCCTTAATAAGGGGCATGTTTAGGCACGTCGTTGCAGCTATCGATAAAGGCCATGTGGGGCGAAACGCTACCGATTATGCCATTCGGTCCATTCTCCAAATGCTAGGGTTGCCTGAAATTGTAGCGAAAGCGCTTACCCAGACGGCTTTGCCACCGATCGCTGCGCAGAAGCGCCTGGTCAGCCAACCAGTAGAGGGGGAAGTTGTTACCTCTCTCTCTGAATACCTCAGTGACGTCCCGCGGGCCGGGCCAATCCGCTAGGTCGATAATCCATATCGAAGCATCGTTCTGGATCCGTCCGCTAACCCTCGCTTGAATCGCGGGCCCCATTTCCCCCATTCCGTAGAGTACTTATAACCGAACTGTTGTAGTGCTAATTCAATTACCTTCTTATCAGTCTCAATTTTGGCTACTGCCCCAACCGACGGTAGCGACCCGTAGTCTGCGTTTTTCCATACACCCAGGTCACCTATCCAAAGCTTTGTTCTGACAAGACCTTTTAGCGGGGCCTGCACCCTCCAGCTTTCACTGGCAGTAACTACAAAAATGTCGGCACCCAACATGGCGTACCAAACCTCTGCCTGGCAACGGCTCAGGGAGCCACTAGACTGGTACGGTGACAGGTAAATAAGCTCTGAATCCAATAAAACAATATTGGCGTCACTGGCCCGGAGTGAAGCAGGAACCGTTGCCAGCGTCACGCTGGCCAGTCCTGCCTGTATAAACGCTCTTCGTTGCACCCGGATTA